>JASFRY010000059.1:0-12676 GCA_050114675.1 Gemmatimonadota bacterium
CGTCGCCGCCACCTACGCCCCCTTCACTGCCGCCATCAACCTCACCGGCGTGGCCCTGGCCATCTTCTACCACGGGGCCCTCGATCTCCGGCCCGTCATCAACAAGACGACGGCCTACTCCCTCATGTTCATCACCCTCACCGTGCTCTTCGCGGGGGTGGAGGAGGCGGTCCAGTCGCTCCTCACGGCGCGGCTGGGGATCGCGAACGGGATCGGAAGCTGGATCGGAGCCGGCGTGGTGGCCGTGGCCTTCGGGCCCATCCACTCCAAGATCGACACCACCCTCAAGCGCGTCGGGCGGGCCCTGGAAGGATAGGTCCGGTGCCCCGGGCCAGATCTCCTCACCGGACAGGCCGGGCACCACCGGCCGGAACGGCCCCCTTGCTGATACATAGATGTGCAATGTATACTACCTCTATGTATCCACGCCTCCCCATCCGACCTCCGGGGCGTCTGAAGGGATGAACATCGGCAAGGACCTCGTCGCTGCCTCCGCCACCCCGCTGGTGCTGGCCATCCTCAGCGAGGGCGAGAGCTACGGCTACGCCATCATCAAGCGCGTGGACGAGCTCTCCGGCGGAGAGCTGCAGTGGACCGACGGGATGCTCTACCCCGTGCTGCATCGACTGGAGCGGAACGGCCTCGTGGAAGCCCACTGGGGCAGGTCGGAGTCGGGGAGGCGGCGCAAGTACTACCGGATCACGGACCGGGGTACGTCGGAGCTGGCGAGCCAGCGGAAGCAGTGGAAAGTCGTGAACGAAGCACTTCGTGCGACGCCGTTTCAGTCGTTCGGTCGCCTCGTTCTGGGAACCCCGTAGTCAGGATGCAGGGAGGCGTACACGTGCTCGAGGAGCGCATTGCAGAGTGGCGGTCCTACGTCCGGCGACGGCAGGCCATCGACGTGGCAGACGCCGAGGAGCTCGAGGATCACTTGCGGTCCCAGGTGGCCGAGCTTCGTGAGTCGGGGCTCGACGAGGAAGAGGCCTTTCTGATCGGCGTGAAGCGCATCGGTGATCTCGACACCCTTTCGCGGGAGTTCGCACAGGAGTACTCCGAGCGGCTCTGGAAGCGGCTCGTGGTGTCGCGGGACGCCGACGCGGGCGCCGCCGACTGGGGCAAGGCGGGGATGGTGGCGTTGGGGCTGGCCGTGGCGGCAGGTGCAGCCGTCAAGCTCCCCGAGCTCTTCGGAATACCGCTGGAGGATGGAGGCCCGGCCGCCGAGTCCTTCTACATCCGCAACCTGAGCTTCTTCGTGCTCCCGTTCCTGGCGGTCTTCTTCGCGTGGAAGCGGTCGCTCGAGCCGGTCGCGCGGTGGGCGCTGGCAGGTCCGTTCGTCGCGGGAGCCCTCGCGATCAACGCCATGCCGTTCATCCACCGGGGAGACACGGAGACGCTGGCGGCGATACACCTGCCCATGGCGCTGTGGCTGACGGTGGGATTCGCGTACGTGGGCGGGCTGTGGAGGGACCACCACCAGCGCATGAACTTCGTGCGCTTCTCCGGGGAGTGGTTCATCTACTACGCCCTCATCGCCTTCGGGGGCGGCGTGCTGATGGGCCTCACCATGTTCATCTTCCAGGCCATCGGCATCGACGCCGAGAATCTCGTGGGGCTGTGGGTGATGCCCTGTGGGGCCCTGGGCGCGGTGATCATCGCCGCCTGGCTCGTGGAGGCGAAGCAGAGCGTCATCGAGAACATGGCCCCGGTGCTGACCATGATCTTCACGCCGCTCTTCACGCTCCTGCTGCTGGCGTTCCTGGGCACCATGGTATGGACGGGGAGCGGCATCGGGGTAGAGCGCGAGGTGCTCATCGGCTTCGACCTCCTTCTGGTCGTGGTCGTCGGTCTGCTGCTCTACGCCATCTCGGCGCGGGATCCGCAGCGGGAGCCGGGCTTCTTCGATGTCCTCCAACTCGCGCTCGTGGTCTGCGCGCTCCTGGTCGACGCCCTGGCCCTCTGGGCCATCGCGGCGCGCATCAGCGAGTTCGGATTCACCCCGAACAGGGTCGCGGCCCTGGGCGAGAACATCATCCTGCTGGTGAACCTGGGGTGGTCGGCAGTGGTCTACGCGCGCTTCATCCGGGGGCGCGTCGGCTTCAGCCGGCTGGAACGGTGGCAGACGGGGTACCTCCCGGTCTACTTCGTGTGGATGTGGGTCGTGGTGGTGGCGTTCCCGTTCGTCTTCCGCTTCAAGTAGGCCCGGGCAGCCGGGCTGCCGGCAACGCCCCGGGAAGAGGGTCCGCGCTGTCGCGGACACGCTGCGACGACCGCGGATGGAGCTTGCTCCAGGACGTAGAACCGACCATCGTTCATCAACGCGGACGGGATGGCGGGTACGACGCGTAGGGGTAACCAGAGTTGACCACCGGCTCTGTTCGGGAGGCCGCCATGTCCACGATCCGCACCCTCGTCCTCGCCCTGTTGGCCCTCGTCGCGGCCTCGATCCCTCTGCGTGCCCAGGCGGTCCTGGGCCGGGTGGTGGACGAGGCGACGAGCGGGCCCGTCTCGTGGGCGGAGCTGACCCTGCTGGGCGAAGAGGGCGACACGCTCGAGACGGTGGTGGCCGACTCCACCGGCTGGTTCTTGTTCCATCCCCACGGGCCGGGTCCCTACCGGCTTCGGGTGTCGCGGATCGGGTACCGATCGGCGACGGTCGGAGCCCTCGAGATGAAGCCGTACGAGGCGATGACCCTCGAGGTGCGGCTGGCGGCGGAGGCCGTGGCGCTGGAGCCGTTGCGCGTGATCGCGGAACCGCGAGACCCGAGGCTGGAGGACGCGGGGTTCTATCGAAGGCGCCGCTACGAGCATGGCGTCTTCCTGACGCCGCTGGAGATCGAAGCGCGACAGGCGGTGTTCACCGAGGACCTCTTCCGTGGCATCCCGAACCTGAGAGTGTACGAGGTGATCGGCGGCAAGGTCATCTGGCTCGGGCGGACCGGGTGCCCGCCGACCGTCTACGTGCAGGGACACCGGCGCATGGAGCCGGGATACCTGCCGACCTTCGATCCCGGCGCCATCCGGGCCATCGAGGTCTACCGGGGTCCATCGGAGACGCCCGTGGAGTACGGCGGCACCGACCAGTACGGGACCGTGTGTGGCGCGGTGCTGTTCTGGCTGTACTGAAGGCTCTGTCCCCTCGAGCCTGCCTCCCTCCCTTGCGCACCCACGGAGGTGCGTAGCCCGCGTTGAGGGCCCGGTCGCAGCACGGGGGCCAACCCCTGATTCCACTTGAAACCTCTCCCTCGTCCTCCACGTCTATATGGTGGAATGAGACATATGTCACTGCGACCCAGGAGACACCTTGTTCAGCCCCGCCCTCAAGAAGGGATCCGCCGAGCTTCTCATCCTCTCACTCCTCGAGCCCCGGGAGCGGCACGGGTACGAGGTGGCCAAGCTCATCGAAGAGCGGTCCGGCGGACGTCTGAGCTTCCAGGCGTCCTCCCTCTATCCCGTGCTCTTCCGAATGGAGAAGCGGGGGTGGATCAAAGGAACGTGGGTGGAGAAGGAGGGGCAGCGTCGTCGCCGCTTCTACCGCCTCACCCCAAAGGGGAAGAGGGCGCTCGCCCTGAAGCGCAGCACGTGGAGGGAGTTCACGGTGGCTGTGAACCTGGTGGTGGAGCCGAGCCATGCCTGACTGGAAGAAGATCGTGGGGGAGAATCTCCCGGCGGGGCGGTTCCGTGGGGAGGCTGGAGCGGAGATCCGGGAGGAGATCGCGGATCATCTCGAGGACGTCTACCGGGAGGCCCTGGCCCACGGAGCCACGGAGGAGGACGCCATGGCAAGAGCTCTCGCCGAGGTCGACGACTGGAGCGCCCTGACGGACCGCATCGTTTCGTCCCGGCGCAATTCCGCCCCGCCGCGTGCCGAAGAGCAGATGGAGGCTTCGGAGGCGACGCTCCGGAAGCGCGGGGGTCTGGGCGCCGCCGCGGCCGACGTCCTCCAGGAGCTGCGCTTCGCCCTCCGACGGCTGCGCCGCGCGCCCCTCTTCACCGCGGTCGTTCTCCTCTCCCTGGGCGTTGGGATCGGCGCCGACACGGCGATCTACAGCGTGGTGAAGGGCGTCCTCCTGGACCCGCTTCCCTACCCGCATCCGGATCGGTTGGTGGCGGTCTGGAACAGCGCGCCAGGTTCGGGGGAGCCCCTCCTGCCGCAGTCCTTCGCGGTGAACGCCGTCTACGAGGATGACGCGCGGACCTTCGAGAGCGTGGGCATCTGGGGACCCGCAAACTCCGTAGTCACGGGCGCGGACGGCCCCCAGGAGGTGCCGGCGGTCGCGGTCACGCAGGGTCTGCTGCCCGCGTTGGGCGTGCAGCCGGCGCTCGGTCGGGGCTTCACGTTCGAAGACACGCAGTCCGGCTCGCCGAGGACGATCATCCTGGACCACGACTTCTGGGTGCAGCGGTACGGTGCGGATCCCGGCGCCATCGGGCAGACCCTGGTCGTCTCGGACATCCCCCGGGAGATCATCGGGGTCATGCCCGAGGGCTTCCGGGTCATGGACCGGCGCGCGGTCTTCTACCTCCCGTACCGGTACACCAAGTCGGAGCTGACGCTGACCCAGTTCACCTTCCAGAGCGTCGCCCGACTCCGGGACGGCGTCACCATGGAGCAGGCCCTGGCGGAGATGGAGCGCCTCGTTCCCGTGGCCACCGAGCGGTACCCGGGCGGGCTGACCCTGGAGAAGCTCCGGGAGATCGGAGCCGCCCCCATCCTTCACCCCCTCAAGGACGACGTGGTGGGAAGCGTGGGCAACGTCCTGTGGGTGGTCCTGGGAGGCGTGGGCATCATCCTGCTCATCGCGTGCGCCAACGTGGCCAACCTGCTTCTGGTGCAGTCGGAGCGGCACGAGAGATCCCTGGCGGTCCGCTCCGCCCTGGGCTCCTCCCGGCGCCGCCTGACCCTGCGCTTCCTCACGGAGAGCGTGACGCTGGGCCTGCTGGGAGGGTTCGTGGGTGTCGGGCTCGCCACCGGAGGGCTGCGGCTCCTCCGGGCTCTCGGACCGGTGGACCTGCCGCGCCTCGCCGAGATCGACCTGGACGCAGGGGTGCTGCTCGTCACGCTCCTGATCTCCGTCCTGGCAGGCGTCGCCCTGGGTGTGCTCCCGCTGGTGCGTGCGTGGCGTCTCGACCTGCCTTCGGCCCTCAAGGAGGGCGCGGCCGGGACCGGCGGCGGCCGTTCCCGAGCCACTGCCCGCAATGCCCTGGCCGTGTCACAGCTGGCGCTCGCGATGGTGCTGCTGGTGGGCTCGGGACTCATGGTCCGCACCTTCGTGTCGTTGACGAAGACGAATCCGGGCTTCAGTGAGCCGGCCCACCTCCTGACCTTCATGGTCACCGCGAACAGCGCCCAGGTGCCTGACGACGCCGACGTCGTGGGCGCGCACGAGGCCCTGGCCAGCCGCCTGGCGGCCCTTCCCGGCGTGGAGTCCGTGGGCCTCACGACTTCCGTTCCCCTGGACGGCAGGGCCGGATTCGACCCCATCTACATCGAGGACTTTCCCCTCCCCGAGGGCCAGCAGGCTCCCATCAAGCGCTTCAAGTGGATCGGAGCCGGCTACCACGAGGCGGTGGGCAATCCGGTGGTGGCGGGTCGCGCCATCGACTGGGAAGACATACGCACCCTGGCCCGGGTCGTCATGATCACGGAGGGCTTCGCTCGCCAGGTATGGGGTGATCCCGAGCGAGCGGTGGGTCGCCGCATCGCCACGGGATTCGGCCCTGGCGACTGGCGGGAGATCGTCGGGGTCGTGGGGGACGTCCGGGATGACGGCGTGGACCACGATCCCGTGGACATTGTGTACTGGCCCATGGCCATGCGCGGCTTCTGGGGCGAGCTCAGCAGCCCGGATGCGCTCTTTCTGCAGCGGAGCATGCTCTACGTGGTGCGGAGCTCGCGGGTGGGGACGCCCGGATTCATGGACCAGGTCCGCGGAGTCGTGCAGGCCAGCTTCCCGGGCAGGCCGCTCACGCGTGTGCGGACCATGGCAGATCTGCTACACGCGTCCATGGCCCGTACCTCCTTCACCCTGGTGATGCTCGGCATCGCCGCCGCCATGGCCCTGGTCCTCGGAAGCATCGGGATCTACGGCGTGGTCTCGTATACCGTAGGACGGCGCACCCGTGAGATGGGGCTGCGCATCGCCATGGGCGCCCGACCCGGCAAGGTCACGGGCATGGTGCTCCGGCAGGGGCTGCTCATGGCCCTCCTCGGCGTGGTGGTGGGTGGGGCGGCAGCGGCGGGGGCCACTCGGCTCATGAAGGCGATCCTCTTTGGCGTCAGCCCGATGGATCCCGCCACCTACGGTGCCGTATGCGTCCTGCTCCTGGGTATCGCGCTCCTGGCCACATGGCTCCCCGCGAGAAGGGCGGGGCGCTCTGATCCGATGGCTGCCCTCAGGACGGAATGATCGGGGAGGGGCAACGCCGGCGGCTCATCCTCCGATCTCGTCCAGGCGTGTGCGGGCGCTCTGGTTCTGCAGGTCCAGCTCCAGGCACCGTCGTGGGCGTGCCTACTCGGCCCGCAGCGCCTGCAGGCCCCGGGTCCGGGCCGCACGCCGGGCCGGAAGCGTTCCCGCGAGGCCCGCCACGGCCAGCAGGATCAAGGCCATGGCCACGAACGTGACGGGATCGGTGGCGCTCACGCCGTACAGGAGCGATCCCATCAGCCCGCCCGCCCATGCGGACAGGCCGGCGCCGATGACGATGCCGCCGACGGCGAGGACGAGGGTGCGCGCCAAGATGCCACGCACCACCTCCGGGGCGGACGCGCCCAGCGCCATGCGGATCCCGATCTCGGGGGTCCGCTCGGCCACCGACTGGGCCAGGACGCCGTAGATACCGAGTCCCGCCAGGAGGAGCGCCGCCAGCCCGTAGGCGGTGAGGATCCCCAGCGTGAAGCGCCGTGCCGACACCGCCCGGTCTACCGTGGACTGCACGGTCCAGAACTCCCGCGTCGGCATGGAGGGGTCGATCTCCCGAAGGGCAGACGCCACGGCTCCGGCGATCTGGTCGGTGGAGCGACGGGAGCGCACCACCATGTCCATGGTGCGGTAGTCGCCCATCTGGGTCATGGGCATGTAGACCTGTATGCCCGAGCCCTCCTCGGGGGAGACGTGACGCGTGTCCCTCACCACCCCGACCACCTGCCAGTTCTCCGGCTGCCACTGGCGGATCCAGCGTCCAACGGCCTCTTCCGCGCCGCCGAAGACGCGGCGCGCTCCGGTCTCATTGATGAGCACCACCAGCTGCGACTCCCCGGTGTCGTCTCGCGTGAAGTTGCGTCCGGCCACCAGGGGGATGCGCATGGCTGGCAAGTATCCGGGGTCCACGATGTGTGGGAAGAAGGGCGTGTAGTTCTCGTCGTCGTCGGCCTGCCCGGGCAGGCGGAACACCCAGGTCCGGTTCCGCCCCAGCGGGAGCGCATCGATGAGCCCGACCCTGTCCACGCCCGAAACCTGGGCGACACGGTCGGTGAGCGCGGCGAAGAAGTCGCTCTTCTCGCGCAGCTCTTGAAAGTCCTGCGTGGGATTCAGCTGCCACGCCACGGCGTCGGTGGGATCGAAGCCCAGGTCCGCGTCGAGCACGGCGCGGAAGCTCCGCACCAGCAGGCCCCCGAGGACGAGGAGCACACAAGCCAGCGTCACCTCGGCGACCACGAGCCCTTCCCTCAGTCTACGCGCGTTACGACTGGAGGTGTTACCCCTCCCCGAAGTGCGCAGGGCCGCCGCCTCGCCGCCTTCCGTCACCTGCAGTGCCGGAACGACGCTCACCAGAACGCCGGTGATGAGGGCCACCGCCATGCTGAACAGGAGCGTGGAGGCATCCATGCGGACGTGGTCCAGAAGGGGAATGCGCAGTGCGGCTGTGCGGGACACCACGCGGGTGGCCACCCATGCGAGCCCTCCTCCCACGGCCGCCCCCATCAGCGCGATCGCGGCACCCTCCAGGACCAGCTGTCGGGTGAGGCGCCACCTGGGTGCTCCCAGGGCTTTGCGTACCGCCACCTCCCGCGCTCGGCCCGGCGCGCGCGCCAGAAGCAGGTTCGACATGTTCACACATACGATGAGGAGGAGCGTCCCAGCCGCTGCCGCCAGGAGTGCGAACGCTGGTCGGAACGGTCCTGCGAGGTGCGCCTGCAGAGGCTCGAGGTACGCGCGGAGTGACCCGCGGCGCGGCTGCTCTTCCTTCAGGCCCGCCAGCACGGCGTCCAGCTCCGCCTGGGCCGCTTCCGGGGTGACACCCTGACGCAGCCGGCCCAGGATGAAGACCTCGTTCCCATGTCGATCCGTCTCGTCGGACACGGGGTAGGGAAGCAAGAAGTCCACGTGCACGCCCGGCGTGAACACCGACGAGAAGTCGAAGGTCGGCGGCAGCACGCCCACCACCGTGCGGGGCACCTCGTTGAGCGTGAGCGTCCGCCCGACGATGCCGGGGTCGGAGGCCAGGTGCGTCCGCCAGAAGCCGTACGACAGGATCACCGCCGGTGGACCTCCCCACGCTCCTTCCTCCGAGGAGAAGCCGCGGCCGTACAGCGGCTGGACGCCCAAGACCTGCAGAAAGTCGTGAGCGACGGCGAAGCCCACCAGGCGCTCCGGCTCTCCCGTGCCCGTGAGCGTGTACGCGGTCTGCTCGGAGAAGGCATTGAAGCCGGTGAGCCCGTCGAACGAGGCGGTACGCTCCCGGAAGTCGCGCAGGTTCCCCGACGGGGACGTCACGCTCGAGAGCGAGGCACCGTCCGAGAGTGGCTCCCGGGAGATCCAGACCAGGCGTCCCGGCTCCTGGAAGGGAAGCGGTACGAGGACAAGGGGTTTGAGGACGCTGAAGACCGCCGTAGCGGCGCCGACGCCGAGCCCGATCACCACTGCGGTGAACACGGCGAAGCCGGGCGCGCGCCGGAGGGCCCGAAGGGCGTAGAACATGTCCTGCAGGAGGGCGCGGGGTTTGGACGACCGCTTCACGCCAGAGCTTCCGATGAGGGTTCGGAGAGGACGGCGTACGAGGAGCCCGAGGGCGAGGAGAAGCGCCTCTCGCCAGTACCAGCGGCGGGCCGCGGACGCGCCTCGCGCGCGCGCCTGTCGCACGAAATCCTCGTGCACGTCGCCGAGGATGGCGGCAGCGGCCGGGTCGCCCCGAAGGGCCCGGGCGAGGAGACGAGCCGCGACGCGGGGTGGCAAAGGAGTCACGCCTCGTCCAGCAGCGGTCCCACGCCTTCGAAGAATGCGATGAGGACCTGACGCGCGGATCGAACCGCGTCGACTCCCTCCTCCGTTACCAGGAGACGGCGCATGGGGTGCCCGCCCCGCTCGGGGATCTCGCTGGGCTTCATTTCCCAGGAAAGGAGTCCCTTCTCGGTGAGGCGGTCCAGGGTACGGTAGAGCGCACCGCGGGTTACCCGGCGGTCAGCGTTCTCCTCCAGGTCCTCACGCACGCGGTTCGCATACGGGGCGTCCTCTTGCCGAAGGATGGAC
Organism: Gemmatimonadota bacterium; assembly: GCA_050114675.1. Taxonomy (GTDB): domain Bacteria; phylum Gemmatimonadota; class Gemmatimonadetes; order Longimicrobiales; family Gaopeijiaceae; genus SZUA-318. The sequence goes on from JASFRY010000059.1 coordinate 9,468, forward strand.
AGGAGGACCAGAAGTTCGAACTCGCCGAGCTTGGGCATGCGGGCTCCAGAGTCGTAGAATACAAATTAGACTACGCGTAGTATAAATTGTATGCTGCGCCGGGGCAAGAGTGGCGGATACGCGGGAAGATCGAGTCGTTGGGAGTGTCGAGGGGATCCCATCACACTTGCCGGAGCGCGTCGGCCACCTGCTGACGCGCGGCGTGCCTTGCCGGAAGGAACCCGCCCACCAGCCCCGTCAGCACCGAGAAGATCATGCCGTCGACGATCCGGGAGATGTCCGGACCACCGAACCCTCTTCCAGGCCCAGGCTTCAGAGACAGAGGGACCCTGCGACCACGTTCGATCGCAGGGCCTCTGTCGCCGTCGGGCGTCCGCTCCAGTCACCCGGGGGCAGGCCGCCGCTTCCCCGGCGCGAAACGACTCAGTGGTGGATCTGGATGTTGCCCCCCTCTATGGGAAAGACCGGTTGGTCCGTGGGCTGGCCCGCGCAGAAATCGTGCGGGTCATTGTCATCCCCCGGGAAGCCCTTCCACCTGATGCCCAGCTCGTCGGGAGGGGCATCCATTCCCTCGCCGTGGTCCACCACCCGGATGCTCGCCCACTTACCGAAATTCGCCGCATTCCCCGCCTTCTCGAACAGGACGGCGAGCCACCCTTGATTTCCCTCGACGGAGAAGCATGTGACCATGCCTTTGACCTTCGAGCCGGTCTTCCCCATGTGAGCCCTCCACTGGAAGCTCCCGGCCACGCTTCCATCGACGGCTTTCACGGCGCGGATCGTGAAGGTCCTCCAGGTGCCGCTGGTGGGCGTGTGAAGCTGCCCACTCCCCGTCACCGCCTCCACGACTCCTGCCGATTCGCCGGCATATTGGGCTGGGATCACATCCCGGACGCCGAGCGCTGAAGCGGCCTCGAGCCTGGGCTCAGTGCCTGTCTGTGTACACCCCCACATCAGGAGAGGCACGACGACGTACGCTGCAACGTGTTTCATGGCACACCTCCGCACTGGAAAAGGAGCGGTGCGACGGGAGTTGCAGGCAGGAGGAGAGGCGAAGGCAGGTCATGGCGCGGGAGCATGGATACTCTGCGGCCACGCATGGAGCGGCTCCTCGGGGGACTCCACCGGGCATCGGAAGGGCGGGAGGAAGCTCCCGGACGCCCCCTATCGGCCAGGAATTGCAGAGGCGCTTCCTGTCGGATGCGCCTGGCCGGCACCTACGATCATCATACGGCGGACAGAGACGCCCGGTCCGTCAGGATTTTCCCGACATACGTGTGGGGGTTCGCCCCACAGGCGACGTGTGGGAGGGCGAAGAAGTCGCTTCAAAGACGGCTCGATCGATGGAGCTCGGCCAGGAGCTCCCGCTCCAAATCGGGACCCACCTGCAGACCCGCCAGGTACCTGCCGGCCTCGTCGAGGCGGATGGCCTCCCGACCAAGCCAGGCCAGCGTATCCGCAACGGTATCCTCCAGGGTCCTGTGAGCCAGGCCGTGGGACAGGGCAAGGCGCCCGTCCACCCGCATGAGGGGATCCGCCGCCGCCGGCACCCAGTAGGCCAGGCCGTCCACCGGTGCAACCTCGTGGCTCTCCAGGAATTCGTCCGGCGCCCAGGCCACGCCCCCTTCGTGACCCGTGGCCTCGCGCACTGTCTCCAGGAGTCGCTCCATGGAGACGACTGGGCCGACCAGGTTGAACGTTCCACGGGTGCCCTCCGCGGCGGCCCGGACCATCCACTCCCCCAGGTCTCGCGCGTCGACGAGCTGGACCGGCTGCTCAGGGCGGCCCGCCAGCCTTTCGCCGGGCGAGCGGAATCGCTCGAGGAGGTGGGGGAGGCGGGGGATGGAGTCGTGGGGGCCTACGACGAAGCCCGGACGCGCCACCAGGACGTCGTTTCCGAAGACCTCGTCCACGACGTGCTCGCAGCCCACCTTCAGCGGTCCATAGTTGGGGAGTATGTCTTCCACCTCCGGGGGAGCAGGCTCGTGGACGGGGTCGTCCTCCCGGGTGGCGGAAAGCTGGGGATAGACGGAGACACTGGATACGAAGACGTACGCTCCCACGGAGGGCCGCAGTGCCTCGGCGGAGCGCCGCACGACCCGTGGCAGATAGCCTGATGTATCGAACGCGACGTCGAAGCGGCGGCCGGTCAGGTCGTCGAGGGAGCCTTCCCGATCGCCCAGGATCTCCTCGGCGGCAGGGAAGAGGCCGCGCCCGCTGCGCCCGCGATGGAACAGCGTCACGTGGTGGCCGGAGGCCAGGGCCGCCTCCACCAGGTGTCGGCCCACGAATCGCGTCCCCCCCAGCACCAGCATGTCCATCCGTCGCTCCCGCGTTGCAGGTCTCGAGTCTCCGTGGGAAGATACGTGGCGCGGACATGTCGCGTCGTACTCCGTGGCTCAGAGGCGGGGACCCCGAGGCCGAGATCGCCCATCCGTCGTCGTCAGTGCTCGAGAGGTGAAGTGGACTGGCGGGACCCCGGCTGCGGATCGAGCTTCCGGTGGGTGGCAAGAGACCGCCCCGGCCTCTGGCGGGGAGCGCCGTCCAGCAAACGTCGCGTACAGCCGCGACCGAACCGGACGTGCCCATGAAGTCCTCGTGGATATCTGGCGCCCTCGTGGTCCTCCCCTTCCTCGCGGCCTGCGGCCCCGCCGAGCGGCCACCCCTCACGGACGCCCAGCGTGCTGCGGCAGAGGAAATGGGCGGCCATGCCGCCGATCAGCTCGCCGGCACGCTCATCGGGCAGCTGACCACGGCACTGGGGGAAGGGGGCCCCGCCGGTGCCATCGACTTTTGCGCCACCCGCGCCATGCCGCTCACCGAGGAGGTGAATGCCTCTCTGGACGGGCTCCAGGTCAAGCGTACCACCCGTCGGCTCCGGAATCCCGCCAACGCTCCCGACTCCCTGGAGGAGGCCGCCCTGGCCTGGTTCGAAGCGGAGCACGCCCGGGGCGGCGTCTTCCCGTCGTCGTGGGTCCAGGACGCCGGTGACGAAGTCCGGTACTACCGGCCCCTGGTCGTGAACGGGCTGTGCGTCCAGTGCCACGGCCCGGCGGAGGCCCTGGCCGAAGACGTGCGCGCCGCCCTGGCTGAGCGCTACCCCGACGACGCCGCCACCGGGTACGAGGTCGGCGACCTCCGGGGTCTCATCAGGGTGTCGGTCCCCCGGAGCCGGCTTCAGGACTGAAGGCGCTTCCCCCGGGGGGACA
>JASFRY010000060.1:0-12566 GCA_050114675.1 Gemmatimonadota bacterium
AACGTGTGGTCGACCTCCAGGTGGCCCGGGACGCCGACGGCCTCGGGGAGCGCCTGTCGGCAGACCGCCCCGACGTGCGGGCACGAGCCGCGTTCGCCCTCGGCTCGGTGCAATCCCGCCTTGCCGTTCCGGCCCTCATCCGCGCCCTTTCGGACAGCGTCGCGGCGGTGCGGCGTGACGCGGCCTTCGCCCTGGGCCAGGCTGGGTCCACCGGCGCCGTGTCGGCGTTGGGCAGGGCCCTGGAGTCGGAGCAGGTCGACGAGGTGCGCCACCGGATCCTGGAGGCCCTGGGCAAGCTGCCATCGGTGGAGAGCATCAGCATCCTCCTCGACGCGCGTCTCACCCGTGAGGAGGAGCCCGATCGGGCCTTGGCGCTGGCGAGGCTCGGGGCGGTGAAGGGGATGGCCACGAAGGCCTCCCAGGACTACCTCCTGGCGCACCTGGACGACCCCGATCCGCAGGTCCGTCAGGACGCGGCGTACTACTTCGGCAGGCTCCCGGTCGCGGGACCGTGGTCGGCGCGGGCGCCTCGGGTGCGGGAGGCGTTGGACTCGTACGCGAAGGACGACCCGGCCGCCATGTACCTCGTGGAGGCACTCGGGAAGCTGGGCGAGCCCTTCGACGGGGGGCGCCTGCGGGACTGGGCGGTCCACGCCCGGGATTGGCGCATCCGTGTCAACGCCATGGAGGGCTTCACCCGGCCTCGCATGGCGCCCGACACCCGGGAGGTTCTCTATGAGGGGCTCAACGACCCTTCGCTCCACGTGGCCGTGGCCGCGGCCCGGGCCCTCTCCCGGGGCATGCAGCTCCCCTCGGAGCTCCCCCGCATCGAGAGCTGGATCGAGGGCCATCCCGAGCGGTGGCAGGTCGCCGGGCCCCTGCTCACGCTTCTGGCCAGGATGGACGAGCGGGAGTTCGTCTTCGACTGGATCGACGCGCTCCCCCCCGATGACCAGGCGCGCTGGGGCGTGGGGCTCGATGCGCTGGCCTATCTCAGCGGGAGTGACGCCCGGGCGCGCCTGGAGAAGGCCGCCACGTCGGCTCCGCCGCGAATCGCCGGGCAGGCGGTGGGTGCCCTGGCGGTGCGTTGGCGCCAGGAGAAGTTCGACGCCCGCATACACCCCTTCTACTTCGGCGTGTTCAGCCGGGCGCTGCGGAGCCATGATCCCGGGACGGAGGTCCGCGCCGCCGGCGCCCTCGCCGACTCTGCGTTCCTCTCCCTGGGGAGCGTGGACACCCTCGTGGCCGCCTACCGGGACATGACGGCGCCCGGCGACCTGGAGGCCATGGGCGCCGTGATGCAGACCCTGGGCGCGCTGGGTGCGCCCGATGGGGCGGAGGCCCTCCTTCGCCGTGCCCTCACCGATGCCAACCCGACGCTGAGGGTCCAGGCGGCTGCCGCCTTGAGCACCGCGACGGGTACCGACGTGACGCCTCCGGATTCGGTGGACGACACGCCGGAGGGTGGAGCGTCCGGTCCCGGGGGCACGGATCCGGGGCGCATCGACTGGGCCTACCTGGACTCGCTGGGAGCGTCCCCGCGCCTGGTCCTGGAAACGGACCAGGGGCGCGTGGTGATCCGTATGGACACGGAGGAGGCGCCGCACACGGTGCAGACCGTGGCGCGGTTCGCGGAGGGGGGACGCTACGACGGCGTTCCCTTCCACCGGGTGGTGCCCAATTTCGTGGTGCAGGGCGGGGACATCGTGTCGGGCGACGGCTTCGGCGTGCCCGGATTCACCATCACCAGCGAGCTCACGCTTATTCCCTTCCTGCGCGGCGTGGTCGGTATGGCATCGGCGGGGAAGGACACCGAGGCGTCGCAGTTCTTCATGACCCACTCCATGCAGCCGCACCTGGACGGGGGGTACACGTCGTTCGGGTGGGTCGTGGAGGGGATGGACGTGGTGGATCTGCTCCAGGTGGGGAACCGGATCCTCCGGGCCACCGTTGAGCGAGACTCCTGACGGCCCCCAGATCCCGTGGCCGGGCGTAGCGGCACCCTTCACCCTGGTGCCGCCGGGCCTCCAGGCCATGGCCGTCAGCGCGTTCTTCTTCTCGCTCATGGCGGCGCTGGCCAAGCTCGTGGGCAGGACCGTGCCCCTCTTCGAGATCGTCCTGGCGCGCTCGGTCGTGGTGGGGATCCTGTCCGGCCTGAAGCTCCTCCGTGACGGCACGGGGTTCCGCGGAACGGAGCCCCGCCTCCTGGTGCTCCGCGGGGTCCTGGGCTTCGCTGCGCTGAGCTGCTACTACTACGCTGTGGTGCGCCTTCCCCTGGCCGACGCCACGGTCATCCATTTCATGAACCCCGTCTTCACCGCCTTCATGGCCGCCGTGGTCCTGGGCGAGCACCTGGGGCTCCTGGAAGCCCTCCTGGTGGGGGCGAGCCTGGTGGGGGTCGTGGTGGTGGCGCGCCCTCCCTTCCTCTTCGGCGGCGGCGGACTGGCGCCCGTTCCCGTGCTGGTCGCACTGTGCGGTGCCGTGCTGGCGGCCGGCGCCTACGTGGCGGTGCGGCGCCTGCGCGGAGAGCCCCCCATGCTCATCGTCTTCTACTTCGCCGTGGTGAGCACGCTCCTGTCCGCGCCCATGGTGGCCCTCCATTCCACCCTTCCCGATCTTCCCACGCTCCTCCTCCTCCTGGGCGTGGGCATGACGACCTACCTGGGCCAGACCTTCGTGACGTGGGGATTCCGCCTCGAGCGTGCGGGCCGTGCATCTGCGGTGGGCTACCTGCAGATCGTGTTCGCGGCGGGATGGGGCTGGCTCCTCTTCGCCGAGGCCCCCGACCTGTGGACCGGTGTGGGAGCGGCGCTCATCGTGGGGAGCACGCTCCTCCTCGTGCGACTGCACCCCGTTCGATAGCGGTCCGCGGCTCCAGCCCGTCCGCACAGGCTCGCGCCCCGTCGAGCCACGGGAGACCATCCCCGTCGGCGGGCCCGGCGCATCCGATCCACAGGGCGAGCCCCCGTCGGCTCTTCTCCTGTATTACAGGATAGAGGGACGAACGCACCTTTTGTAACTAAACGGCGTTATCCCTCGTAGGGCTGCAGGCGTTGACCTCTTTCCGGACTTTGTTTACAGTGTTCACCATGTCTGAACAAAGTGACAAGATCCTCGGATGCGCATGCGAGCTCTACCTGGCCGACGGCCTGGAGGGGTTCTCCATGCGGAAGCTCGCCCGGAGCGTGGGCGTCACGGCGCCGGCGTTGTACCGGCACTATGCCAGCCGCGAACACGTGCTCGCCGACGTCGTGCGGGAGGCCTATCGGGAGTTCACCGGATACCTCTATCGGGCGTTGGAAGGCCGGACGCCTCTGGAGCGCTTCTTCAAGGCGGCGCAGGGCTACCTGGATTACGCCCTGGAGCACCCGCGGTGGTACCAGCTCCTGTTTCTCTCCCCGGAGCACCTGGGGATGGAGGGGCTCCCCGACGATATCGAGGCGATGGGATGCGCGGTCCATCAGTTCTGGGTGGATCGGGTGCGGGAGTGCCAGGACGCCGGCCACCTCAAGCCCGGCGATCCCATGCAGATTTCGCTGACGATGTGGGCCCACGCCCACGGGCTGGTGTCCCTCTACCACCACGGGCACTTCCGCATGGACGAAGAGACGTTCCGGCAGCAGGTCAAGCGCTCCGGATCGATCATGCTGCTGGGGATGGCCGAAGACGATCTCGCCGGGGAGCTGGCCGACGGCGCTGCCGAAGGTCTGCCCACCGGCGTTCAGGGATAGACGAGGACGGGATGACGAATCTGCAGACCCGGGCCCTGTGGAGCCTGGGATCATGGAAGAGGGCGATCACGGTGGCGGCAGCGGTGCTGCTGGCGTTGGCCCTGGCCACCGTGGAAGGCCTGTGTGGACAGGAAGCGCCGCGCCTCACGCTGGAGGAAGCGGTGCGCACCGCCCTGGCCCAGAACCGCGACGTTCAGTTGGCACGGGAAGCGTTGGACGAGGCCGATGAGCAGGTGTCCGAGGCCTGGAGCAACGTGTATCCGTCGGTGGACTGGAACGCGAGCTATACGCGGAACGTGTCCCCCACGGTCAACTTCCTTCCCGCCGCCATCTTCGATCCCACTGCGGGCCCCGACGAGTATATCGGCGTGCAGTTCGGCGCCGACAATCAATGGAACTCCACGATCAGCCTGGAGCAGCCCCTCTTCTCCGCGGCCGCCTTCATCGGTGTGGGCGCCGCGGGGCGCTACAAGAATCTCCAGAAGGAGATGGTCCGGGGGGTGAGCCAGAACGTGGTGACCCGGGTGCGCATGGCCTACTACCAGCTTCTCCTGCAGCAGGAGCAGCTCCGGCTCACCCGCAACTCGGTGCGTAGGGTCCGGGAGTCGTTGGACGAGACCAGGTCGCTGAACAAGGCTGGCTTGGCATCGGACTATGACGTGCTTCGCCTGCAGGTGGAGCTGGCCAACCTGGAGCCCAACCTGCGGCGCTCGGAGAACGCCGTTCACCAGGCCCAGCGGCAGCTCCAGTTGGAGCTGGCCCTCCCCGAGGATCAGGCCGTCACCGTGGAAGGCTCGCTGGCCAGCATGAACCTCGACGATCTGTCCGCCAACGAGCAGGCGAACCGACAGGTGCTGGCGTTCACGGGCTTCGGCGGGATGGAGGTGACCGAGGTGAACCGGGCGGTGGGCATGGCGGAGCGGCTGCGCTCCGACCTGCGGCAGCTCGAGCTCACCCAGTCGCTGCGGAAGACGGAGATGCGCCTGGAGCAGGTGGAGTATCTGCCCCGCATCACCTTTTTCGGCACCTACCTCATCAGCGCCCAGGACAACGGGTCGCCGAGCTTCTTCGGTCGCGGCGACGGCCAGCGGGCCTACGGGCGCAACATCGGCATCCGGGTGAGCCTCCCCCTCTTCCAGGGGTTCAAGCGTGATGCCCGCATCGATCAGAAGCGCGCGGCGCTGCGCCAGGCAGAGACCCAGACGCGCCTGGCCCAGGACCAGGCCCGCAACCAGGTGAAGAACCTGGTGGAGCAGGCCGACGAGGCCCTTCTGCGGGCCCGGGGGCAGAAGCTGGCGGTGGATCAGGCCCAACGGGGCTTCGAGATCGCCAGCGCCCAGTACCGGGAAGGCCTCAGCAGCCAGCTGGAGCTGACGGACGCCGAGGTGGCGCTCCGTCAGAGTGAGTTCAACTACGCCCAGGCGGTCTACGACTTCCTGGTCGCGCGGGCACGTCTGGACGAGGCCACGGGGCAGGTCCCCCTGGTCGACGTGCAGAGCCCGGCGACGGACGGCTTCGACGAAGAACGGGGGAACTGACCGTGGAGACGACGACGATGAATGTGCGGGGCTGGTGGATACGCGGCGCGCTGGCCGTGACCCTGGCCGGGGCCGTGGCCGGCTGCGGCAGCGCCGCCGCCGGCGGGGCCGAGAGCGCCGGCGACGACTTCGTCCGTGTCATCAACGTGGAGGTCCAGGAGCTCGAGACGCGGCCCTTCGTGGAGGAGATCCGCATCACGGGCGCCGTGCGGGCGAACCAGGACGTCCAGGTCTCCGCGGAGGAGAGCGGGGTGATCCGGGAGATCCTGGCCGACAAGGGAGAGCAGGTCCGGGCCGGGCAGCCCATTCTCAAGATCGACGACGCCGTGCTCAGCGCCCAGGTGGACCAGGCCCGGGCCCAGGCCGAGCTGGCCCGCCAGACCTGGGACCGCCGGAAGCGCCTGTACGAGGAAGACCACGTGGGCTCGGAGATCGCCTACCTCGAGGCGAAGTTCGCCGCCGAGCAGAGCGCGGCGAACCTGCGCGCCCTCGAGGAGCGCCTGGCGCGCACCACGATCCGCGCGCCCTTCGCCGGGGTCCTGGACGAGCGCAGGGTGGAGGTGGGAAGCATGGTGGCGCCCGGCCAGGTGGTGGCGCGGGTGGTGGACCTCGATCCGGTCAAGGTCACCGGTGGCGTCCCGGAGCGGTACGCGTCGGACGTGCACCAGGGTGCCAAGGCCGAGGTGACCTTCGACGTCTTCCCGGACCAGGTCTACAGGGCGCCCATCACGTACGTGGGTGCCACGGTGAACGCCCAGAACCGCACCTTCCCGGTGGAGGTGGTGATCCCCAACGCCAAGGGCACTATCAAGCCCGAGATGGTGGCCAACGTCTCCGTGGCCCGCCGCAGCCTCACCGACGCCGTGGTCGCGCCTCAGGACGCTCTCGTGCGAGTGGAGGACGGCTACGTCGTGTTCGTGGCCGCCGACAAGGGGGACGGCACGGTGGCGGAGGTCCGCAAGGTGAAGTTGGGACCGAGCCAGCAGAACATGGTGGTGCTCGAATCGGGCGTGGAGCCCGGCGACCGGCTCATCGTCGTGGGTCAGAAGTCGGTGGCCGACGGCGACCGCGTGAAGGTCGTGGGAACCAGGTGACCAGCGTCCTCCGTGAGGGGAGAGGGAACGAAGGATGAGTAACCAGAGGGGGAACGGGTCCACGCCGGACCCGCGGCAGGAAGAGGAGCGGTCCGTCCGATTCCTGGAGCGCTTCAAGGAGTTCCGCGCCACCAGCTTCGCCGTGGAGCACCGCACCAGCATCCTGGTGCTCCTGGCCATGATCGCCATCATGGGTGTGTACTCCTACGCGACCACGCCCAAGGAGTCCTTCCCGGAGATCGTCATGCCGCTCATCGCGGTGAACACGATCTACCCGGGGGTGTCGCCGGCGGACATGGAGAGCCAGGTCACCCGGCCCCTGGAGGACGAGATCTCCACCATCTCGGAGCTCGACGAGCTCACCTCGACGTCCATCGAGGGCTATTCCAGCATCACGGCCAAGTTCAAGACGACCGTGGATCTGGAGGCGGCGCTGCAGAAGGTCCGCGAGAAGGTGGACCTGGCCAAGGCCGACCTGCCCGAGGATGCCGAGGACCCCAGCATCGTCGAGTTCAACTTCTCCGAGGTCCCCGTCATGCAGGTGAACCTGTCGGGGGACTACGGCCTGGTGCGCCTGAAGGACCTGGGCGAGGAGCTGCAGGACCGGCTGGAGCAGATCCCGTCGGTGCTGCGGGCGGACCTTCGTGGCGGCCTGGAGCGCGAGGTCAAGGTCGACGTGGACCTGGCCAAGCTCAAGTTCTACGACCTGAGCCTGCAGGACGTGGTGGACGCCGTCCGGAACGAGAACGTCAACATCCCGGGCGGCTCCATCGACGTGGGCGACAGCAAGTACCTGGTACGCGTGGACGGGGAGTTCGAGGACCCGAGCCTCATCGCCGACCTGGTGGTGACGATGCGGGATGGACGCCCCGTGTACGTGCGCGACGTGGCCGACGTGGACTTCGGCTTCGCCGAGCGGGACAGCTACGCCCGCATGAACGGCAGCGAGGTGGTGACCCTGGACGTGGTGAAGCGCTCCGGGGAGAACATCATCGAGACGGCGGCCGCGGTGCGGCAGGTCATCGCGCAGATGAGGCCGCTCTTCCCGCCGTCGACGCAGGTGAGCATCACCGGCGACATGTCCAAAGAGATCAACAACATGGTGAACAGCCTCGAGAACAACATCGTCTCGGGCCTGATCCTCATCGTGGGCGTCCTGCTGTTCTTCCTGGGAACGTCCAACTCCATGTTCGTGGGGATATCCATCCCCGCATCCATGTTGCTGAGCTTCATCATCCTCAAGTGGCAGGGCGTCACCATGAACATGGTGGTGCTGTTCAGCCTCATCCTCGCCCTGGGGATGCTGGTGGACAACGCCATCGTGGTGGTGGAGAACATCTACCGGTACCTGGAGGAAGGGTGGGACCGGACCCTCGCGGCCAAGAAGGCCACCGGCGAGGTGGCGATCCCGGTCATCGCGTCCACGGCGACCACGCTCGGCGCGTTCGCGCCGCTGCTGTTCTGGCCGGGTCAGATCGGCGAGTTCATGAAGTTCCTGCCGCTGACCCTCATCGTGACCCTGTCCAGCTCCCTCTTCGTGGCGCTGGTCATCGTGCCCACGCTGTGCGCCATGTTCATGAAGCTGGACGGCACGCCGAGTCGCCCGCTTCGGCCCGCGGCGCGCTGGACGCTCATGGGCGGGGCCGGGCTCCTCTTTCTGTTCGTGGCCGGACACAACCCGCTGGCCGCGGTCCTGCTGGCGCTCACCGCCGTGGGGCTGTGGGCGCTGCAGCGCTACGTCCTGACCACCGCGGCGCGTCGCTTCCAGGTCGACATTCTCCCCGGCGTCATCGGGGTGTACGAGCGGCAGCTCCGCTGGGCGCTGAAGCACCGCCTCGTCGTGGTGGGCGGGACCGTGTCTGCCTTCGTGGTCACCCTGGTCGCCTTCGGTGCCTTCAACCACGGCGTGGAGTTCTTCCCCGAGAACATGCCGCCGCGCCAGATCACGGTGGCGGCGGAAGCGCCCGTGGGGACGCGGGCGGCCTTCACCGATTCGATCATGCACCGCGTGGAAGCGGAGCTGCAGGGCGTGAAGGGCCGTGAGGATTGGGAGTCGGTGGTGACCACCGTGGGCACCGGCGGAGGCGGCAATTTCATCAGCGGCGGGCCTTCGGGCCCGGAGGACGGCCAGACCACCATCAGCCTGGTGGATTACCAGGACCGGCAGCGCGACGCCTTCGCCACCCTGGCGGACATGCAGGAGCACATCGGCACCGACATCGCGGGGGCCACCATCAAGGTGGACAAGCCGCAGGACGGGCCCGCCCAGGGCAAGCCGGTGAGCATCGAGATCGTGGGCGAGGACCCGGGAGAGCTGAAGGCCCTGTCGGACAGCGCCATCCACATCCTGCAGAACGCCCCGGTCTTCCGGAAGCTGGTAGGTCTGGAGAGTGACCTGGACGCCGCGCGGCCCGAGCTGTCGGTGCACGTGGACCGGGAGAAGGCCGCCCTCTACGACCTGAACACCACCAAGGTGGGGTCGGCCATCCGCGGCGCCATCAACGGCGTCGAGGCCGCCAAGTACCGCACCGGAAACGACGAGTACGACATCGTCGTCCGCCTCGCCGAGCCGTACCGGTCGAACCTCGACGACCTCCGGGATCTCACGGTCGTGGCCGAGGGGGGCGCCCAGGTACCCCTGGTGTCCGTGGCCGACTGGTCGGTGGAGGAGGGCTACGGCTCCATCAAGCGCAAGGACCAGACGCGCATGGCCACCATCACGTCCGACGTGGCGGCGGGCCTCAACTCCAATCGGGTCCTGGGCGAGGTGCGGCAGACCCTGTCGGGCTTTGCCGGCGCCCTGCCTCCGGGTTACACGATCCGCTACACGGGGCAGTCGGAGGACCAGGCGGAGGCCCAGTCGTTCCTGCTGGGCGCGTTCCTGACGGCGCTGCTGCTCATCCTCTTCATCCTCATCAGCCAGTTCAACTCGGTGGTGAAGCCCGTCATCATCCTGACCTCGGTGCTCATGTCCACCATGGGCGTGCTCATCGGGCTCATGGTCTTCAAGATGCCGTTCGGCATCATCATGAGCGGCGTGGGCATCATCTCCCTGGCGGGGATCGTGGTGAACAACGCCATCATCCTCATCGACTACATCGACATCCTGCGGGACCGGGACGGCATGAACCGTCTGGAGGCCCTGGTGCAGGGAGGCAAGACTCGGTTCCGTCCGGTGATCCTCACCGCCACCACGACGGCCCTGGGCCTGGTGCCCCTGGCCGTGGGGCTGAACTTCGACTTCTTCGGGCTCTACGAGCGCCTGAACCCCGAGCTGTACTGGGGGGGTGAGCAGGCTGCGTGGTGGGGTCCCATGGCCGTGGCGGTCATCGTGGGGATCCTCTTCGCCACCTTCCTCACCCTGGTGCTCGTGCCGGTCATGTACTCGCTGGTGGACGACTTCGCACGGTTCTTCAGGAAGCACTTCGCCCGGGACGGGATCTCCGAGGAGGGCGGTCCGGCCCCCGAGGATGTGGGAGCCCGGACGCCGGAGGCGGCACCCGAGCCTGCGGGGGTCCTGCGCCGCCGGGAAGGGGGCGGCCCCATGGGGCCGGGACTCACGCCGCGGCCCGAGACGACGTAGGCCCCGGGCGTAGCGCTCGTGCCCCGGGGGCGTCCGTCGGCTCCGTCCGATGGCTCCCCGGGGCACGCCTCTTTCGGCCTGCTGTCAGCATGGTCCGACAGGCCGCGACATGGCGCAGGGAGGGGGCCGAAAGCGTCGAAACGGTAACAAGTCTGCGACGCCGCTTGCCCCCGGGGCGGCCGTTCCGGATGATGCAGACATGATCGATCCGACGTCCTATCTGAGCCATGCGTCGTCGCTCCGAGACTTCGTCGAGGAAGCGAGCCTGCAGCCCCTTCCCGGTCCCGAGGACGACGCGCTGGTCGCGGCGGCGGCGGCGGGTGACGACGAGGCGCTGGACAACCTCGTGCGTCGTCATCTCCGGCTGGTGCTGGACGAGGTCATCGTGAGCCGTGGCGAAGGCGTCTCGTCGGAACGCCTGGTGCGTGCCGGGCTCCGGGGGCTGTTGGCGTCGGCCGCCGAATACGACTTGGGACGCCACGGTCCCTTCTCCCACCACGCCCGCCTGGCCATCCGGCGGGAGATCCACGCGGCGCTCCTCGGAGCCTGATCTGCGAAGGCGCTTTCGGCGCAGGGCCTCGCGCCGGTGCCGGTTCGAGGCGACCTTGTACCGCGATTCCGCCGTGCCTCGAACCCGACCGGTCCGATGCCCCCCTCCAACGAAGCCCATCGCGGGCTAGCCGCGAGCCAGATCGTGGGACGCGCCGTCCAGGACCTCGCCGCGGCGAGGTTGGGACGGGGCTTCCTCCCGCTGGCCGTGCTGGCCCTGCTCGGCCTGGGGCGCGTATTGGTGGACGGTCCCGGCGCCTCCGGCCTGGCGATCCTCGTGGGCGCGCCCGCCAGCGGCGTGGCCATGCTGGCGTACGGCCTCCGCGCGGTGCAGATCTCCTTCGGCCGGAGGCGCCGGCGTTGGATGGGCGTGGCGGCAATCGGCAGCCTGGTCCCCCCGGGGTACGCCCTGTGGGTGCTGGCATGGCCCGGATTGCGTACCATCGCTCGGTGGGAGGGCCCGGGCCCGGTGATCGTGGGCGTCGTGTACCTGGCGCTTGGAGCGTGGGCGCTGCGCGCCTGGATCCGACTTCTCGAGCTTCAGCGCCTGGCCGTGACCATGCGCCTCGACGCGACCGAATTGGAGGGAGGAGCGTGATGCACGGCACGTGGCTCCACAGAGCAGGGCGGGTGGCCCTGATCGTCCTCACGGGGCTCACGGCGATGGCGGTGGGCGTCCCGGCGGCGGCACAGAGCCGCCAGGGGCTCCTGAGCCTCCCCGATGCGCGCATCTTCTACGAGGTGGTGGGTGAGGGCCCGCCCATCGTCGTCGTTCATGGGGGTCCGGGTCTGGACCACAACTACCTGCGCCCGGGCATGGACGTGCTCGCGGCCCGGCACACGTTGGTCTACTACGATCAGCGAGGCACCGGCCGTTCCGATGCCGCGCTGGATTCCACGGGGATCAATCTGGACGCCTTCGTAGGCGACATCGAGGCGCTCCGGCAGGCGCTGGGCTACGACAGGATCACCGTGCTGGGTCACTCCTTCGGCGGGCTCATCGCCCTGGCCTACGCCCGGACCCACCCCGAGAGCACAGAGGCGCTCATTCTCATGGACACCGTGGAGCCGGGGAGCCGCTGGAAGACCCTGGCCGCCAGGCGCGCGGCGTCGGCGCGCACTCCGGCGGACTCGGCCGAGCTGGCCGAGCTCACGGCGTCGGAGGGGTACGCCGCCCGGGATCCGGCCACCATGAGCGCGGTCTACAAGGTGGCGTTCCGGAGCACCCTGCGGGTGCCGGAGCGGGTGTCGGAGCTCAACCTGGACCTGAGCGGGCGCACCGCCCGGAACGGCCCCGAGGTGGCGCGCCTCCTGGGGGGCGAGCTCAAGGACGTGAACTGGTGGGACGCGCTTCCCGAGATGGACGTGCCGACGCTGGTGGTCCACGGACGCTACGACCCCATCCCCCCGGCCATGGCCAGGGCCCTCGCCGAGGCGCTGCCGCTGGGCCAGCTCGTCCTGCTCCCCACGGGCCACTTTCCCTACATCGAGGATCCGGGCGGTCTCGTGGAGGCCGTGTCGGCGTTTCTCGCAGGGCTCCAGAGGTGACGGAAGGACCCCGGGGCGGAGGAGCCGGCGCGCGGATCGCCCGGAGCCTGGCGGTCTACGCAGTCCTGGCGGCTGCCGCATGGTGGGCGGTGCCGTGGTTCCGTGAGCTCCTGCTCCTTCCGGCCCTGTTCGTGCGGCTGGCTCGTTGGGTGCTGGTCGCAGGGGGGGGCTTCGTGGCGGTCATCGCCTGGCGCTACCCGGAGATGGGCGCCTCCGGTGCCCGCTCCCCCGGGGAAGGAGAATGACGTGAACGTCACGGTGCGCGCGCTGGAGGCGGGGGATTGGCCCAGGGTCGCGGAGATCTACCGCGAGGGGATCGCGACGGGTGATGCGACGTTCGAGACCGACGTCCCCACCTGGGAGACGTGGGACCGGTCACGCCACGCCTCGTGTCGCATCGTGGCCGAGGCCGGGGACGCGGTGGTGGGCTTCGCCGCCCTGAGCCCCGTATCCAGCCGTGCCGTGTACCGGGGCGTGGCCGAGGTCATGATCTACGTGGGCGAGGGGTTCCGGGGCCGGGGGG
>JASFRY010000061.1:0-12443 GCA_050114675.1 Gemmatimonadota bacterium
AACGCCGCGCCGCCCAATCCCACCACGCCCCCCTCCTGCACCGCCTTGCGCACCTGATCGGGGGTCAGTCCCTCCCAGTTGGGCACCATGCGGGGCCGCGGGATCTGGGGACTGTGCTTGGTCACCTCGATGATGACCGCCTCGGACATGGAGCCGTCCGGATGGGGCCACCAATCCACGTCGACCACGGTGCCCGCGGCGGAAGCGTGGATGGGAACCGATACGAAGCCGTCGGCTTCGGCGATCTTGTCGCCCCGCTCCACCCGGTCACCCTTCCGGACCAGGCAGCGGGCCGGCTTGCCGGCGTGCTGGCGTAGCGGGAGCGCGATGCGCTTGGGAAACGGCATCCTCCGGATGGGCAGGTGCTCCGTCAGACTCTTGGAGTCCGGGGGGTGCACGCCATGCCGGAAGGTGACGCCGAACAGGTTGAGCACGTCCATCTCCTTGATCCGCACAGACACGGATCCGCCCGGGCGCCGTGCCCTGGCGGTGGGAGCTTCATCGCCGTCCACCCCGTGAATTCCGCGGGGGCGGTTCGTTCTCAGCCATTTGGCTGATGGCCCAGAAACAAGCTACCGGACGTGGTTTTGGGCGGGTGTCGGGAGGAAAAGGGCCGCACCGGTGGGAATTGTGGCGGCGTGCCAGTGGGGAGATTCCCTACCGTCGGAAGGGCCCGCAATCGGGCCCCATGAGGGAGGCTGGATCTTCTACCTGGGCTGCCGATTCGATATTTTTATCACAATTACCCGTCTTTCCCGAGGCGCAGGCGGGCAGCCGCGGGCGGTGCGAACCCTCGTCAGGGCATTCCGGTCGCTGCGTTCCGCCCACCGCACCCGACCGGAGTCCCCGAGCTCCATGGTCGCCGAGCCGGTCGGTCCCAGCCCGAAGCGTCAGCGCCCTCCCAGAGGCCACGTACGGGAGCTGTTCTGGCACACGCTCACGCGCCTCCTCCTGCTCTACTTCGTGCCCCTCCTCCTGCTGGCCGTCTTCTTCCATCTCCAGTACCGCCGGGTCCAGCGGGACAGCCTCCGGGCCCACCTGGAGGGGCTCGCCGAGCACCAGGCCAACACCTTCGACCTCTTCCTGCGGGAGCGGCTGGTCAATCTGGAGACCGTCATGCGCGACCCGCGCTTCGTGGCCGGCGCGCCGACAGCGTGGCCGGATCTCCCGGGCCCGGAGGCAGCCCCCCCGACCCTGGAGTCGTTCCTCATCCAGCTTCAGGAAGAGAGCGATGCCTTCGTGGACCTGGGCGTCGTCCTGGGAGACGGATCGCTGGCGGCGTATGCCGGCCCGGTGCGTTACGCGTCCACGGTGAACTACCACGAGGAGCAGTGGTTCCGGAGTCTCACGGCGCCCGGCTGCTCCCGGGTCATCACCGAGATCTACATGGGATTCCGGGGACGCCCCCACTTCACCATGGCGGTGCGAGAGGACCTGGATGGCACCATCCGGATCCTACGGGCGGCCCTCTCGCCGGAGCGCCTGTCCGACTACCTGACCACGCTGGAGGGAGCCAGCGAGGTGAACGCCGCCGTGGTGAACGGACAGGGTGTCCTTCAGCTCGCGACCTCCCACGTGGGCAGGCCCCTGGAGGCCTCGGAGTTCATCCCGCCGGGGCGGCCCCAGCGGGGCTTCGTGCCTCGGGCCGGCGGCGGCACCCGGCCCGAGTATGCCTACGCCTGGCTCAATCAGACCCCGTGGGCGCTGGTGGTCATCAACGCCCGACCCGCACCCACCGGCGCGGTGCCCAGCCTCCTCCTCCTCGTCACCCTCGCCGCCTTTCTCTTCATGGGGATGGTGATCCTGGTGCGCACGCGCCAGGTGGTGGGGGACCAGCTCGCAACCGAGCAGCACGAGGCAGAGCTGTCGGGCCAGCTGGTCCAGGCGGCCAAGCTGGCGTCGGTGGGCGAGCTCGCCGCCGGCATCGCCCACGAGATCAACAACCCCCTGGCCATCATCGCGGAGGAGGCGGGCGTGCTGAAAGACAGCCTGGACCCCTCGCTGGCCGATGCCGACGACGAGCCCCTGGATGTCGAGGAGCACCTGGGCGCCATCCACGACGCCGTGTTCCGCTGTCGGGACATCACGCGCAAGCTCCTCACCTTCGTGCGTGAGACGGAGATGAAGCTCGAGGTCCAGAGCCTCCACGGGATCCTGGACGAGGTGCTGGACGTCATGCTGGGCAACGAGCTGTGCATCTCGAACGTGACGGTGGAACGCCGCTACGACGCGCGCGTGCCCCGCATCCTCACCGACAGGAACCAGCTCGTCCAGGTCTTTGTGAACCTGGTGAAGAACGCCATGGATGCCATGCCCGGGGGCGGCCACATCACCGTCTCCACCCAATTCCGCGACGGGACGGTGTCGGTGTCGGTGAAGGACACCGGGTGCGGGATGCCCCCCGAGAACCTCGAGAAGGTCTTCATGCCCTTCTTCACCACCAAGGAGCCGGGCAGGGGCACGGGACTGGGGCTCAGCGTCAGCTACACCATCATCCGCGGACTCGGCGGGCAGTTCTACGTGACGAGCGCCCCGGGCAGGGGCAGCACGTTCACGGTGGAGCTCCCCCTGGCTTCCGCCTGAAAGCGGAGAGTAGGGGCCATGGCACGAACCGTTCGGGACATCATGGTACCGCTGGCGGAGTACGCCGTCGTGGACGAGGGAGCCACCGTGGTGGAGGCCCTCCGTGCGCTCCAGGCGTCCCAGGCCAAGCTCCCACCCGGCCGTCATCCCCACCGCGCCATCCTGGTGCGGAACCGGGCGGGCCGGATCGTGGGGAAATTCCACCACTTCGCCTTCCTCCGGGCCCTCATGCCCGACCGGAAGGCCCGGACCGCCCAGGAGTGGTTCGACCGGGCGGGCGTGAGCGACGACCTGCGGGACACCTCCATGCGCATGCTGGATTTCCTCACCGGTGACCTGGTGAACCTGTGCGAGCGGGCGCGCAGCGTGGCCGTGGGGGACGTCTGCACCTACGCCACCGTGGGCATCGACGAGAACGCGCCCCTCTCCGACGCGATCTCCATGTTCCTCACCCACCAGACCCTCTCCCTCCTGGTCACGCGGCGCGGCGCCACGGTGGGGATTCTCCGCCTCAGCGACTTCTTCGACGAGCTCTCGCGGCAGATCATGGCCGAGGCGTGCCGCGACGACCGGAGCGAATGAAGACCATGTCCAGAGTGCTTCTGGTCGACGACGAGGATCGCTTCCGAACCTCCCTGGCCCGGCGGCTCCGCGCCCGCGGCTACGACGTCGTGGACACGGACAACGGGGAGGAGGCCGTGCGGCTCGTGCGCAGCCACCCCGACATCGAGGTGGCGGTGCTGGACCTGAAGATGCCCGGGATGGACGGGATCCAGACCCTCCGGGAGATGCGGTCCTTCAACCCGGCCATCCAGGCCGTGATGCTCACCGGCCACGGAAGCCTGGATTCGGCCACGGAGGCGGGAAGGCTGGAGACGTTCAAGTACCTCCAGAAACCCTGCGACGTGGAGGAGCTGGCTGCGGTCCTGGAAGAGGCGAAGGAGGAGGTGGTCTTCGCCAAGGCGCGCCATGAGATGACCCATATCCCGGCGGAGAGTCGCTCCAGCCTCCGCTGGTTCCTTGGAAGCCACAACTCCCGGCCCCTCTTCATCCTCCTGGGGATCGCCCTCTTCTGCGCCATGGTGCTCCCCGCGCCTCCGACCCGCCTGGTGGAGATCGTATCCACCGAGAAGAGCACGCCGTCGGAGCTGAACGGCGCCGCCGATCCCATCATGGGCTACGCGTCCTATCGGGACATGGGGGCGGGCCAGAGCATCTCGGGCTACTACTCCAGCAAGTACAAGCTGGAGCACCGCGTGACGTCGGCCGAAGGATCCGTGTCCGCGGTACCGCTCACCCCGGAGGCGGTGGCGCGCAGGGCGATGGTCGTGCTGGCGACCCTGTCGGTGGCGGCGCTCTTCTGGGCCACGGGTGCGGTGCCGGTCGCGGTGACCACGCTCTTCATCGCGGCCTCCCTCTACTTCTTCGGGATCTTCAAGCCCGACGGGGTGGCACAGGCCTTCGCCAAGGACGCCGTGCTCTTCATCTTCGGCGTCCTGGCGCTGGCCAAGGGGATCACGCGCACCGGGCTGGACCGGCGCATCGGCCTCCTGCTCCTGGCGCCGGCCCGCAACATCCCCCTCTTCCTCCTGGTGTTCCTGCCGCTGCTGTCCGTGTCGTGCGGCTTCCTGTCCGAGCACGCTCTGGTAGCGTTCACCATGCCCCTCTTCGTCATGGTGTACGCGTCCGCCATGCGCACCTGGAACCTGAAGCGGGACCGCTCGCTCATGGTGCTCATGGCGCTGGCGCTCTGCTACGCCGCCAACTCGGGAGGACCGGCCTCACCGGCTTCGGGAGGCAGGAATGCCATCATGGTGGGCATCCTGGCCGACTACGGCGTGGCGCCCACCTTCGGGCAGTGGGTGAAGTACGGGCTGCCCCTGGTGCCGGTGATGTCCTTCTGCGTGGGTCTGTACTTCCTCCTGGTGGTGAGGCGGAAGGTGACGGTGCCGCGGCTCAACGTCTCGGCGGAGGTTCGGCGTGCCGCCGAGAAGATCGGCCCCATGACCCGCAGCGAGTACATCACCGCCGCGGTGCTGGTCCTGGTGGTCGTGCTGTGGATCACGGCCAGCGGGAGCCTGGGCATGGGCGGTCCGGTGCTCCTGGGGCTCGTGCTGCTCAACGTGTTCCGCATCCTTCCCTGGAAGGACATGCAGTCCATCCACTGGGAGGTGGTGCTCCTCTACGCCGGCGCCACCGCCATCGGCGCCGGCCTCGCCGCAACGGGGGCGGCACTCTATCTGGCCGACGCTTTCGTGGCGGTGGTCCCCGACGTCATGAGGACCGGGTCGGGTCTGGCCATCGCGTCGTCCCTCTTCACGGGGGTCGCCACCAATTTCATGAGCGACGGCGCCACCGTGGCCGCCATCGGACCCGTGACCGTGCCCATGGCCGCGGTGGCCGGCGTGCACCCCTGGATGGTGGGGTACGCCACCGCATACGCGTCGTCGTTCGCACACATGCTCATCATCGGAACCCCGTCCAACGCCCTCGCCTACGCCATGGCCAAGGACCCCAACACGGGCGAGCAGCTCGTCACCCTGGGGGACTTCTTCAAGCACGGCTTCTTCGTGCTGCTGATCAGCTTCGTCGTGCTCTGGGTGTGGGCCATTCTGGGGTACTGGCTCTGGCTCGGCTTCCCACCGGTCTGAGCCCGCCAAGGAGATTCCGTCATGCGACACGCCACCGAAGAGCGGACCACCGGAGCGGGGGAGCACGTCATCAAGCTCCTCATCGTGGATGACGAGACCCGCTTTCTCCAGGCCATCGCCCACCGCCTGTCCAAGCGCGGCTTCGACGTGCGGACGGCCACCAACGGCGAGAGCGCGCTGAAGCTCGCCCGCGAGGAGCGCTTCGACATCGCCCTCCTGGACCTGAAGATGCCCGGGATGGACGGCGGGCAGGTGCTGCGGGCCCTCAAGGAGGAGCACCAGTTCCTGGAGGCCATCATCCTCACGGGCCACGGCTCCCTGGAAAGCGCCGTCGAGCTCACCAAGCTCGGCGCCTTCAGCTATCTTCCAAAACCCTACGAGCTGGACAAGCTCATCGAGACGCTGAAAGACGCCTACCAGGCGCGCCTCGAGAAGAAGTTCGCCTCGGACCAGGCGCGCATCGACGAAATCGTGAAGATGGCAACGGGAGAGAGCGCCCTGGGCATCCTTCGCCGGCTCAAGGCCCTGGATGACGAACGCAGGTAGACCGGCCTCGTGAGGCCGGGGAGGGAACGCCGTCTCGTCACCGCGGGGCTCGTGCTCGGCATGTTCCTGGCGGCCCTGGAGGCGACGGCCGTGGGGACGGCCATGCCCACCGTGGTGGCCGACCTGGGCGGGGTATCCCGCTACAGCTGGGTGTTCTCGGCCTACCTCCTCACCTCCACCACCACCGTCCCCATGTTCGGGAAGCTGGCGGACCTGTACGGCCGTCGGCGCATCTACCTGTTCAGCGTGGTGGTGTTCATGCTCGGCGCCATGCTCAGCGGGACGGCCACCTCGTTCACGCAGCTCATCCTGTGGCGGGCCCTCCAGGGACTGGGCGCCGGAGGTGTGCAGCCCACCTCCATCACCATCGTGGCCGACATCTACACGCTGGAGGAGCGCGGGAAGATGCAGGGGGTGTTCAGCGCGGTGTGGGCCGTGTCCAGCCTGGTGGGCCCCGCCGCCGGAGGCCTCATCACCGACCTGCTGTCGTGGCGCTGGGTCTTCTTCCTCAACGTGCCCTTCGGCCTGGCGTCGGCCTTCCTCCTGGGCGCGTTCCTCCGGGAGAAGACGGAGCGCCGGGAGCACAGCCTGGACGTGGCGGGCACCCTGAGCCTCACCGCCGCCGTAGCCCTCCTCCTCCTGGCTCTTCTGGAGGGGAGCGAGCTGTGGGGGTGGACCGACGCGCGCACCCTGGGGATGCTGGCGGCTTCGGGTGCGGGGCTGGTGTACTTCCTGGCCCAGGAGCGGCGGACGCCGGAGCCCATGCTTCCCCTGGACCTCTTCAAGAACCGGGTCATCGCCGTGTCCAGCCTGGGAAGCCTGGTCATCGGCACCACCATGTTCTGCGCCGCGGCCTTCGTGCCCATGTTCACCCAGGGGGTGCTGGGCGGGACCGCTACCGACGCGGGGATGACGCTGGCGCCCATGTCCATCGGGTGGCCCATCGCCAGCACCGTGTCGGGGTGGATGGTGGTGCGCTGGGGCTACCGCCCCTTCGCCCTCCTGGGATCGGTGTTCGGAATCGGGGGAGCCCTCCTCCTCTCCACCGCCGACGCAGGCTCCAGCGCGGGCCTCATCATGGCGTCCATGTTCCTGGTGGGACTGGGGCTCGGGTTCCTGGCCACCCCCTACCTCCTGGCCGTGCAGAACGCGGTCCCTCGACGTCAGCGGGGGGTGGCGACCAGCTCCGTCCAGTTCTTCCGCACCATCGGCGGCGCCGTGGCCGTCGCGGTCCTGGGCATCGTCCTCAACGGTCACCTGGAGCCCGTGGGCGGCGACCCCAACGCCATGCTGAGCCCGACCCAGCGGGCCGGGATCCCGTCAGGCACGCTCCGCACCCTGGTGTCGGCGCTGGAGGGTGGCCTCCACTCGGTCTATCTCATCATGGCGGCCATCGCCGCCGTCGGGCTCGCCGTGGCGCTCTTCTTCCCGTCGGGCACCGCCGAGGAGCACGCGCACGCGGAAGCACGGGCGCGGTAGCCGGCAGACCGTCGCGTCCTGGCCGCCGACCGGGATCGGCGCTCGCCCCCTGCCCTACCCCGCCAGCACCGGCATCCCCATGGCCGGCCAGACGAACCACACGAACACCGCCAGCACCGCCATCAGCAGCAGGCTGGCCGGGATCCCCGCGGTGAAGAACTCGCGGGTGGTGAACTGTCCGCTCCCGTAGGCGATGGCGTTGGGCGCCGCGCCCACCAGGAAGAGGAAGGGCATTCCGGCCGTCACCAGCGACGCGAAGAGCACCACGTCGGGGGCGACGCCCACGTACGGCGCGATCACGAGGGCCACGGGCATGGTGATGGCGATGGCCGCCACGTTCATGATGAGGTTGGTCATGACCAGGACGAAGGCGGCCATGCCCAGAACGAAGACCAGCCAGTGGGCCTGCTGGAAGAGGCCGAGCCAGAGCACGGCCAACCATTCGGCAGCACCGGTCCGCCACAGGCAGAATCCGATGCTCATGGCTCCGCCGAAGAGGAACACGATGTTCCACGACGCCCCTTCAAGGTCCTCCAGCGTGAGCACCTTGAGGAGGAAGAGGAGGACGATGGGCACCAGGATGATGGCGCTCTTGTCCAGGGGCGCCAACGCCGGGATGAAGGACCGCAGGCTCAGCACGGCGATGGTCCCCAGCACGAGGATCAGGGCCACGATCTCCTCCCGGCTCACGGGCCCGAGGGACGCGTACAGGCGGTTGACCCTGTCGCGGAGCCCGGGGATGGTCTTCTGCTCCGGACGGTACCAGATCATGAAGAACGCCCACAGGAGCACCACCATGAGGGCGCCCACGGGCAGCATGAAGTACGTGAGCCGGAAGAAGTCGATCTGCCGGCCGGTGATGTCGTAGAAGAAGCCGATGGCCACGGCGCCCCGGGCCGCGCCCAGAAGCGTGATGATGCTCCCCGCGCCGGCCACGAAGGCCATGCCCATGAAGAGCCCCTTCCCGAAGCGGGTGGGCTGTGTGTCCTCGGTGTAGAGGGCGTAGATGGCCAGGAACAGCGGATACACCGTGGCCGCCACCGCGGTATGGGCCATGATGAGCGTCAGGCCCGCCGTCATGACGAAGCAGCCCAGGTAGATCATGCTGGTCCGCTCCCCCACCACCGAGAGCATCTTGTACGCCAGCCGCCGGGTGAGCCCCGTCTTTGTGAAGACCATCCCGATCATGAGGGACCCGAAGATGAACCACACCGAAGGGTCCATGAAGTCCGTGAAGGCCTCTCGGGCGGGGCGGATGAGGAAGAGCGCCTGCACCACGCCGATGGTGATGCTGGTGACGCCGATGGGGATGACCTCGGTGACCCACCAGGTGGCGGCCAGGAAGAAGAGCGCCAGCGCCGCCTTGCCCTCCCGGGTCAAGGCGAATGCCTTGCCCTGGGGATCGACGGCGGGCGCCGGAAGAGGCGCGAAGAAGACCGCCAGAAAGAGCCCCACACCCACGAGGATCCACACCGTCCTCGCGACGTCCCAACCCGGAGCGGACCTCCGCGCCGCCTTCTCTCCGGGCTCACGGCTCCGCCTTCGAACCTTCCTCTCTGCCCGCCGGGGCTCGGCAGCGTCCGGCTCCTGATGCCGGGGCTCCTCCGCCACCGCCGACGAGGCGTCGGACACAGGGTCCATCGCCATGACGACACATCCAATGCGGCTCGTTCCGGGCACCCGCCGACGGCACGCCGCCGGGCTCCCCGCACGCTCCGCGCTGAAACGAGCTCCCCTCGCCGCTCAGCCCAGGAGCTTCGCCAGCTCGTGGAACACGTCTACGGATCGGATCACTCCCAACACACGACCACCGTCCACCACGGGCAGGAGACTCAGGTTCAGCGAGACCATCTCGTAGATGGCCTTCATGAGGTGATCGTCCGGATCGATGGTCGCCCCAACCGAACGCATCACCTCCCGCACCGGCCGATCGGCCTGGGACCGGACTCCCTTCACCACCCGGTCGAAGGGGAGCTCCGAGAGGTTCGGGTCCACGGCGATGTCGAAGAACTTCTTCTGGTACTCCATGCGCTGGCTCACGAGGAACCTGGGCTCGAGGCCGCGCATGATGTCCCGCCGCCGAACGATGCCCACCAGCTCGCCGCCGTTCTCCAGGACCAGCAGGACCCGGGGGAGGGACCGTCGTCCCGCGTTGTCGAGCTGCCACCCTTCGATGACGTCCACGGCGTGGCGCAGCGGGTCATCCGGACCGACGGAGGGATAGCGGGCCAACGGGATCATGACGTCGGAGACGCGCTTCAGGACGTCCGGCGCCAAGGGTGTCTCTGCATCCATGTCACCACCCCTTCTTGCGGATGATGTCGGCTACCCGCTCTTCGACACGCCTGTCTTCGAGGCTCCACCGCCGCTCGGCGGCATCCTGTATCTTCTTCAGCAGGAGCTCGATCTCGGCGGGCTTCTCCAGGAGATCCAGGGCGCCGAGCTTGATGGCCATGGCCGCCTGCTCCACGGTGGCCTTCCCGGTGAGGAGGATCACCTGGAGGTCGGGGTTCAGCTCCAGGAGCCGCTCCAGCGTCTCGATGCCGTCCAAACCGGGCATGGCCATGTCCAGCACGATGGCGTCGTACCGGGTCTCCTCGGCCTTCACGATGGCTGAGAGACCCGTGGCCGCGGTGTCGGCCTTGAGCCCGCGCGCCTCCAGGCGCTCGGCCAGTGCCTCCACGAACTCGACTTCGTCGTCCACGAGCAGGACCCTGCAGTCACTCATACGGCACCTTCCTGACCCGCGCGGCCGGCTTTCCCGGCCGACCTGAGGATCTGTACGAGGTCGTAGATCTTCACCGGTTTCATGAGGTAGGCGAAGGCTCCGGCCTCCTTGCCCTCCTCGACGCTCACGGTGGACCCGTGCCCCGTGAGCAGGATCACCTCGGTATCGGGGTGCTCGGCCTTGATGCGGCGGATCACCTCCAGGCCGCCCAGCCCGGGCATCTTCAAGTCCAGGACGACCACGTCGCAGCGGCGCTCCTCCAGGAACTGCAGCGCCTCGCTGCCGCGGGTCACGCCCCACGCGTCGAAGCCGCGCAGCGCCAGACGCTCCTGCAGGGCGCTCACCAGCTCCTCCTCGTCATCCACGATGAGCACGCGTAGCGGGTCCATGTCACACCCCCGTGGGAAGGGTAACCGTGAAGCGCGTCCCCTCACCCACCTTGCTCTGAACCTGGATGTCGCCGCCGAGCTTCTGGACGATGCCATAGGTGATGGACAGCCCCAGACCCGTGCCCGCCCCCTTCCTCGTCGTGAAGAAGGGATCGAAGATGCGCGAGAGGTGCTCCTCGGAGATGCCGACGCCGTTGTCGGCGATCCACACGGCCAGCGTTCCGGCGTCCACTTCCTTCACGCCGATCTCGATGCGGCCGTGATCCTCTACGGCGGCGAATGCGTTGTTGATGATGTTCAGGAAGACCTGCTGGAGCTGGCCCCGGTCCGACACGATCCGCGGCGGCGCCTCCGGGAAGTCGAAGTCGACCTGGATGTTGCGGTACGCGGCCTCCTTCTCCAGGAAGCCCAGCACCTCCAGGAGGAGGCTGTCGAGCTCGATGGGCTCGCGGTGGACCTCCATGTGCTTGGCGAAGCCCAGCAGCCGGTGTGTGATCCCGGCGCACCGATCCGCCGAGCGGAGCACCGAGTCCACCAGCTCCACCAGCTTCTCCCTGGACGGGGCTTCTTCGGACATCACCAGGAGGTCCTTGAGGAGCCCCGCCTTCTCGGTGATGATGGCGATGGGGTTGTTGACCTCGTGGGCCACCCCCGCGCTCAGGCGTCCCAGAGCCGCCATCTTGTTCGTGTACTCCATCTTGTGGTAGGCCGATGCGCGCAGCATGTCCGCTTCTCGATAGCGCCGGACCATCTTGGTGGTGCCGATGCTCACCACGGCCAGGATGAGCACGACGCTCACCGCCAGGAAGATGAGGAGGTTCCTGCGCAGGGTGACCCACCCCCCCAGCAGCGCGGCCTGGGGGCTCACCATCACCAGCGTGAACGGCGAGCTCTCGATGCGAGCGTAGGCCACCAGGAGCGGCTCCCCGTTGTGGTCCTCCACCTGCTGGAGCTCGGTCTGGAAGCTCGGCGCCAGGGCCGGGAGGGGCGCAGGCTCCAGGGCCGCCCCGTAGCTCACCGACGGCGTCTGGAGTATGCCCTCCTGGTTGATGAGGAAGGCGTCGCTGGACGGCCGCGTACCCAGGGCGCCCACCAGGCGGTTGATGAGCTCGCTGTCGATGGTCGCCCTGAGCACGAAGGACCGTCCCACAGCACGCTCGTGCTGGACGGCGACTACGAAATGGGGGGCGTTCCGGTAGCCGAGGAATACGTCGCTCACGTACTGACCGTGCCGCGTCGCCTCATTGTACCAGGGGTACTCCTCGTAGCTGCGCCCTTCCAACTCGAAGGGGCCGGCATAGGCCACCTGCACGCCGTCCTCGTCCAGCAGGCCCAGGTCCACGAAGCCCCCGAACGACTGCTTCATGTTCCCCAGGAGGCCGCTGAGGCGCTCGGGATCGCGCAGCTCTGCGAAGGTGCATTCCCGGACCACCAGCTCCAGCGCAGCCAGGCGCTCGGTGAGGAACGCCTCCAGAGACTGCTTGCCGTTGGTGACGAAGCCCACCATTGGGCGTGACAGCTCGGCCCTGAATGCCTGACGGTACTGGAGGTAGTTGACGCCCGTCATGATGAGGAGCGGCACCACGGCCACGACCGACACGGCCAGCAGGGCCGTCACGAGGATCTTCCGGTACCGTCCCTGGGAGATGAGGGAATCCAGATCGTCTTCCGGAGGAGCCGCCCGCGGGACGTCGTCGGAGATCACGGCCGGCTGACCTTTGCGCGTCCGGCCCTCCGAATGGTGTTCATGAGGTCCGCGATGTCCACCGGTTTGCGCAGGTAGTCGAAGGCGCCGAGCCGACGGGCCTCCTCCTCGTCCTCATCCGTGCCGTACCCGGTGAGCACGATGACCTCCACCTGGGGATGTGCCTCCTTCACCCGGGCCAGGACCTCCATACCCCCCATGCCCGGCATGCGCAGGTCCAGCACCATGACGTCGGGGAGCTCCTCGTCGAGCATGGCCAGGGCCTCCTCGCCCGTGAACGCCACCTCGCTCCCCATGTCCCGCATCTCCATGCGCTCCGCCATGGTGCGCACGTAGTCCTCTTCGTCGTCCACCAGGAGCAC
>JASFRY010000062.1:0-12270 GCA_050114675.1 Gemmatimonadota bacterium
ACGGCGGAAGCTGACCCGAAGCCAGCCGCCCCCCGACCCTCTGCTCGAACGCCCGAACCCCACCGTTGCGGTTCCAGGCGCGGCAGCGCACCATTGGCCTCCATGACCGACCTGCCCTCCCGACTCAATGCGGCCCTCGAAGGCCGCTACTCCGTCGATCGCGAGATCGGAGCCGGTGGCATGGCCACCGTCTACCTGGCCCACGACGTACGCCACGAGCGTGCCGTGGCGCTCAAGGTGCTCAAGCCCGAGCTGTCGGCCGTCATGGGGGGCGAGCGCTTCCTGAGCGAGATCCGCACCACCGCCAACCTCCAGCACCCCCACATCCTGCCGCTCTATGATTCGGGGGATGCCGACGGGTTCCTGTACTACGTCATGCCGTACGTGGAGGGGGAGACCCTCCGGGAGCGCCTGGCCCGGGAGAAGCAGCTTTCGGTGAGCGAGACGCTGCGCATCGCCAAGGCCGTGGGGAACGCCCTGGACTTCGCCCACCGCAAGGGTGTGGTCCACCGGGACATCAAGCCAGCCAATATCCTGCTCCAGGACGGCCAGCCACTGGTGGCGGACTTCGGCATCGCCCTGGCGGTGGCCCAGGCCGGCGGGGGCCGCCTCACCGAGACGGGGCTCAGCCTGGGCACGCCCCACTACATGAGCCCCGAGCAGGCCACGGCCGACCGGGATCCCGACGCCCGCTCCGACATCTACTCGCTGGCGTGCGTGGTCTACGAGATGCTCACCGGCGAGCCCCCGCACCTGGGCGGCAACGCCCAGGCCGTTCTGGCCCGGATCCTCACCGAGACGGCCCGGCCCGTGCGCAATTTCCGGAGCACGGTCCCCACCCACGTGGACGCCGCCCTTTCGAAGGCGCTCCAGAAGCTCCCGGCCGACCGCTTCGACACCGCCGCCGACTTTCTGGCGGCGCTCGAGGGGCGGATCGTGGTGGACACGGGCCCAACGGCCGCCGTCTCCGCAGCGTCGGGCCCAGGCTCTTCCGGCAACCGGCGCCCATGGCTCTGGCCGGCCCTGGCCGCCGCCGCTCTGCTGGTGGGTGGGACGGTCGGCTGGGTGGCCCGCAGGCCCGCGCCGACCCCTCCGCCGCCGCTGGTGCGCATGTACGTGGAGGGAGATTCCACCTATCAGGTGACCAATGCCTGCTGCGGCCCGTCGGTGGCCGTCTCGAGGGACGGGCAACGCATCGCCTTCATGGCCAAGACCGCGAAGGGCAGCCAGTTCTTCGTGCGGGGCCTGGACGACGTAGAAGCGCATCCCGTGGAGGGAACCGAGTCGGGCTTCACCCCCTTCTTCGATCCCACCGGCCGGTGGTTGGGCTTCGTGAAGGACGAGCGGCTCATGAGGAGCGACCTCACCGGAGGCACCCCGCTGACGGTGGCGACCGTGGGCACGTCGCGGATCTGGGGGGCGGCCTGGAGTGAGGACGGGTTCATCTATTACACGCCGCAGCGGGACTCGACTGCGGGTATCTTCCGGGTGGATGCGCAGGGCGGGACGGAGGAGCTGTTTTCCCCACCCGACACCTCGGTGGAGGTGAACCGTGCGAGTCCCTCCGCGCTGCCGGGGGGACGGGGCCTCCTGTACGTGAGCTGGCCCCGGGAAGGCAGAGATGCCGCGGCCTGGGTCGGCGTGATCGACCTGAAGGATGGATCGAGCCGGCGGCTGACGCCGGGCATCCAGCCCTACTACGCCGACGGGTACCTGGTCTACGCGCTGGCCGATGGCTCGGTCATGGCACGCCCCTTCGACCTCGGGTCCCTGGAGGTCACCGGAGAGGCCTACCGACTCGGTGACGACGTGATCACCCACAATGCCTCGGACACCGAGTACGCCGTCTCACTGACCGGGACGCTGGTGACGCGGCGCACCGGCGGCGGCCTGGGCGGCAGTGGCAACATGCCCGTCCTTCGTGTGGTGTCCCTCAACGGTGGGCAGCTCGAGAGCTTCGGATCGTCTTCGCTGCGGAGGGCCCCCACCTTCTCGCCGGACGGCCGGAGTATCGCCTTCGCACAGGTCAGGGAGGGCGGTGCCCTCCGCGACGTCTGGGTCGTGGACCTGGACACGGACCTTCCGACCCGCCTCTCCACCGGGGATGTCTTTGCCGACGCTCCCATCTGGAGCGCCGACGGCCGCGTCGTGCGCTGGGTCCAATACGCGAGCTCTGGGAGGGACAAGCCCAGCTTCATGAGCCGCCCCGCGGACCTGAGCGGGCCAGCTACCCCGTTCGCCACCCAGGCGGCGGCCAAGTTGGCCGGGAACGTGCTCGGGGCCAGGCTGGGTCTCCCTTCCCGGTCCGGGGGGCCCATTCCCTTCGTGGCCAACAGCCCCGACGGAACCAACTCCGACGTGTGGCTCCTGGACGCCGATGGCACCAACCCCAGGCCCTTCATCGAGTCACCCTACAACGAGAAGGACCCCGCCATCTCTCCGTCGGGCCAGTGGATCGCGTACGTATCCGATGAGACCGGCCAGGACGACGTCTGGGTGGAGCCCTTCCCCGACCGGGGCCCCCGGTTCCGCATCACGGCCGGTGGCGGCGCCTACCCCGTGTGGATGACCGACGACCAGCTGGTCTACTACAACATGAGAGACGACGTCGCCGTGACGGCGCAGCTGAAGGTCTCCGACGGCCGCATGCGGGCAACCGACTACCGTGATCTGGTGGACCTGATGTCTCCGGCAGGGTCGCTACGGCCCCTGGACGTGCGCGCCAGCGATCACGCCCTGGCCGTCATCAGCCAGACCGGTACGGCCCGCCTGCTGGTGGAGACCAACCGGCTGAGCCACCTGGAAGGGACGAAATAGCCGACGGGCGCATGTGGATCGGCGCGGCGCGGATCCGCCCCTGCTCCGTTCACACGGCAGGGCGCCCGGACCCCGACCTCAACGCCGGGATCCGGACAATCCCGGAGCGCCTCAGTCCGCCGCCACCTCCGACGTGCAGAAGGGGCACCGCGTCGCCTTGAGGGGGATGGCCGACGCGCAGAAGGGGCAGTCCTTGGTGGTCGGCGCCGGCGCCGGGGCCTCCTCCTCCTTCCTCTTGAGCCGGTTGATGGCCCGCACCAGAAGGAAGACGGCGAACGCCACGATGGCGAAGCTCACCACCGCGTTGATGAAGAGACCCACGTTGAGCGTCACGGCCCCGGCGTCCTTGGCCGCGGCCAGAGTCTCGTAGGGCCCCGGAGTGGCCCCCTGCTTCAGCACCACCTTCATGTTGCTGAAGTCCACATTGCCCACGAGCATGCCCAGCGGGGGCATCATCACGTCGTCCACGAAGCTCTTCACCACGGTGCCGAAGGCACCGCCGATGATGATGCCTACCGCCATATCCACCACGCTGCCGCGAACTGCGAACTCCCGAAACTCCTTCACCATGCCCATGCGAGGTCTCCAGGTTGGGGGACGAGCAGGTGGTTGAGACAGCAGGGTCCGCCGGGCGCCCCTATCCCTCGAGGCGCTCCTTGACCCAGCCCACCACCTTGTCGGTGGCGACCCTCACCTGCTGCAACGTGTCGCGATCCCGGATCGTGACCGTTCCGTCCTCATTGGTCTGGCCGTCCACTGTGATGCACCACGGCGTACCGGCCTCGTCCTGCCTCCGATATCTGCGGCCGATGGAGCCCGCCGCATCGTAAAACGAGGGGATGGCAGCCTTGCGGAGCCCCTCGTGAAGCTTGCTGGCCACCTCGGGAAGACCGTCCTTCTTCACCAGGGGGAAGACGGCGGTCTTGAGCGGGGCCAGACGGGGATGGAGCGAGAGCACGACACGCTCCTCGCCCTCCACCTCCTCTTCGCGGTAGGCATCGGCCAGGACCACGAGCATGGTCCGGTCCACGCCCATGGAGGTCTCGATGACGAAGGGGATGTAGCGCTCGTTGGTGGCGGCGTCGATGTACTCCAGCCGCTTCCCCGAGTGGTCCTGATGCCGCGCCAGATCGAAATCGGTGCGGTTGTGGATCCCCTCGAACTCCTTCCAGCCGAAGGAGAAGAGGTACTCGATGTCGAAGGCCTTCTTGGCATAGTGGGCCAGCTCGTCGGCGGTGTGCTCGTGGAAGCGCAGGTTCTCCTCGCGGATCCCCAGGCTCAGGTGCCACGCCATCCGATCCGCCTTCCAGCGCTCGAACCACTCCTCGTCGTCGCCGGGCTTCACGAAGAACTGCATCTCCGCCTGCTCGAACTCACGGGTGCGGAAGATGAAGTTGCCGGGCGTGATCTCGTTCCTGAAGGCCTTCCCGATCTGGGCGATGCCGAAGGGGACCTTCTGACGTGCCGTGCCCTGGACATTGAGGAAGTTCACGTAGATGCCCTGCGCCGTCTCCGGACGCAGGTAGATGGTGGCCGCCGCGTCCTCCACCGGCCCCATGAACGTCTTGAACATGAGATTGAACTGGCGGGCCTCGCCGAACGCGTCCCGGGTGCCGCACACGGGGCACTGGCCGTCGGCCACCTCCTCCATGTCGGCACGGAACCGGCGATGGCAGTTGGAGCACTCCACCAGCGGATCGGTGAAGCCCTCCACGTGCCCCGACGCCTCCCACACCGACGGGTGCATGAGGATGGCCGCGTCCAGCCCCTCGATGTCGTCGCGCTGGTGGACCATGGCGCTCCACCAGAGGTCCTTGACGTTCCTCTTGAGCTCGACGCCCAGGGGCCCGTAGTCCCACACGGAGCCCGTTCCTCCATAGATTTCGGAGGACTGAAAGATGTATCCGCGTCGCTTGGTGAGCGACACGAGCTTGTCCATGAGATCGGCAGTGGCCATGGAAGTCTCTGATCCCCTTGTGCTTCGGGGCTTTCTGGCGGGTGGCATGCGAGTCGAAAAGCTATCCGGGGCCCCTGGCGGGAGCAACGCCGGGTGCACAGAACCCTCGGGGTCCCGCAGGGTAGGACTGCAAGACCCCTCCGCGGCCCAGCCGTTCCGGAGACCCAGAACAAGAGCACGAACCGATGCTGACTTTTACCGACCGAGCCCGCGACGTCATCCGTTCCTTCCTCGAGGAGAGCGGAGGTGAGCTCGAGGCTTTGCGCATCTCCGCCCAGCCCGGAAGCCCCGTAGCCCCTCGCTTCGACCTCACCCTCGTCGCCATGACCGAGAAGGGTGACGACGAGCGGGAGGTGGAGGGCCCGGGCTTCACGGTTCTCGTGAATGCGTCCGACCAGCCTCGCCTGGAGGGGGCCGTCGTCGACTATATCGAACGGGTGAACGACAGCGGCTTCGAGGTCCGCACCAACGGTGCCTCGGCCAACGGCAAGCGTCCCGCACCGTCCCACGGGCCCACCGGCGAGATCGCCGACCAGGTCCGCTCGGTGCTGGACGCCCAGGTGAATCCCGCCATCGCGTCCCACGGGGGCATGATCTCCCTGGTGGACGTGGACGGGACGGAGGTGTACGTGGAGATGAGCGGTGGATGCCAGGGTTGCGCCCTCTCGCGCATGACGCTCCGCCAGGGCGTGGAGAAGATGCTGCGCCAGGCCATTCCCGAGCTCACCGCCGTCCACGACGTCACCGACCACGCCTCGGGAGAGAATCCCTTCTTCCAACACTGACGGATTGAACGCACGCCGCGCGCTCCAGGTCTCCCTCTTCGTGGTCCTGGCCCTGGCCGGGACCACTGGGCGCGGTCTTGCGCAGGTGTGCGATCGGCCATGCGTGGGCCCGCAGCGCGGCGCCATCGTCGCCGCGGGCGGAGGGGATCTGGGCCAGGAGATCTACCAGCGGTTCCTGGCCCTGGCCGGAGGAGCCGATGCCCACATCGTCCTCATCCCCACGGCGGGGGCGGAAGACGGCTCCCACGACGCGTGGACGGCGCTGGAACATCTCCGCGAAGCCGGAGCCAGCCACATCGAGGTGCTCCACACGCGCAACCGCAAGATCGCCGACCTGGAGGCGTTTACCCGGCCCCTGCGCGAGGCCAGCGGCGTGTGGATCTCGGGCGGACGTCAGCACCGGCTCATGGAGGTGTACCTCCATACCCGGACGCAGGAAGAGCTGGGGGCCGTGCTGGCACGGGGCGGCGTCATCGCCGGGAATTCGGCCGGGGCGTCGGCCCTGGCGTCGTACCTCATCCGGGGAGGAGAGGACGGGAAGATCGTCGTGGACCACAACCACGACGAGGGGTTCGGATTCCTCCGGGGCGTGGCCCTGGATCAGCACCTCATCGCCCGGGGGCGTGAGAACGATCTCATCGCCGTCCTCATGAACCACCCCGAGCTCCTGGGCATCGGGGTGGACGAGGCCACGGCGCTGGTCATCACCGGGGACATGGCCTCGGTCATCGGAAAGGGACGCGTGGCCATCTACGACGTGACCGATCCCCTGGCCCTCATCCCCCTCCGGTACCTCCAGCGGGGCGAGGTCTACGATCTGGGTGCACGTCAGGTGGTGCTCACCACCGATGAGAGCATGGAGGGCCCCGGCTCTTAGAAGAAGACGTCGCCCTCGCTCCCCCCGAAGCGTGGGTTCACCACGTTGTTGAAAATGGACCCGAAGCGGTACCGGAGCCCGAAGGACGTGTAGAACCGATAGCTGGTGGCCAGCTGGCGAAGCTGGAGCAGGATCTCCTCATCGGTGGCGCCTTCGGCGGAGATGTACAGCTGGTCCCGGACCTTCGTGTAGGAGCCGAAAGCGCGGAAAGAGAGCCCCTTGAAGAGCCGCACGTTGAAGTTCCCAGACAGCGTGAGGTGATACCTGGAGGTCTCGGGCACGTAGTGCACACCTGTCAACGCGGTGCTCCACTGTCCCCACGGCTGGTTGAGTGAGAGTCGGGCCGTGAGGCTCTCCTGCAATCTCGTCTCCTTCAGCACCTCGTAGATCGTCCGCTCCGTGTAGTCGGAATACTGGGGACCGATCAGGTACTGGAGCGTGAGGGACCGCCGGCTGGACTCGGCGTAGGGGAAGAAGTCGAACTCCACCCCGGGCTGGAGCGACCCGCGGAAGTCCTGGTTGTAGTATGTGGACGACCCGCCCTTGGCCCGGATCCCCACCGACCAACGCGGCCCCAGGCTCCGTACCAGGGAGCCGCTCACGCCCCAGTCCTTCCGCGTCTCCTCCACCGTGGTATCGCTGAGCTCGATCTTCTGGGTGTAGCGGTTGTAGTCGGTGCTCAGCGTCACCTTCCACAGCTCCGTGGTCCGGTTGGCGGTCAGCGAGGTGTAGTAGCTCGCCGACTTCACGGACGACTGGTTGTTCAGGTATGCGTTCCCGTTGAGCGCGAATACCCAGAAGTTCCAGGGATCGTCCCCGGGAGATGCGCCCGCCCCGGCGCCGACTGCCTCACCGGGCGCCCCGTCCGAGAGCATCACGTCCAACCTCCGGGCCAGGGATGTGTCCGCCAGATACGGACCGAGTCCCAGCTTCAGCCGGGTGGCCTGGGCCCTTCGGATGTCATCCTGGGTCGCGTCTCCCGGGGTATGGAGGACGATGCTCTCGTCCTCGCCCTCGAAGGCACCCCGGCCGATGAAGGACAGGGTGGTCTCGAGCCCGCCCCCTCCGGTCTGCCGGGAGGTGACCAGGACGTGCACGTCGGCCGACTCCCGGTCCCGGACCCAGTTCACGTAGGGTATCTGCCGCCGGAAGAAGTCCAGGTCGTGGCACCCGGAGCCCTGACAGTCGAAGTAGAGCTTCACCGTCTCGGCGGACCCGTTCTCCTCCTGCGCGCCTACGGGAACCGCCAGCACCATGACCAGCCCGACCATCCCCACGACCCGTGCGCACCCCATACCCCACCTCCACACTCGAGTAGGCCATCCGCGCGCGAACAAGGGAAAGCGCGCGGGACGTCACCGGTTGGACGCGTGGGAAGGGGGGGCGCGTTGCGTCCCTACCGATGGGTCAAGGACACCAGCGTCTAGCCTGAGGTTCCATGACCGCTCGATACACGCACTCGTGGGCGAAGGAAGCTCAGCGGAATCCCGCCTGGCGCACGTCGTCCAGGAGGACCGTGGTGAGGCGATCAGTCGTCACCTTGTCCAGGGTCCCCAGGGCGTCCAGGGCCTCGGTGATCCGGTCCACCATGCCCCACATGCGGTCACCCAGCGCGGGGGTGTTCGGCACGGCCTCCAGGACCGGATCCCGGGACACGCCGCCGGCGGCAGGCTCGTAGGCGATGTCGTCTTCGTTGTCCAGGAGGAACTGGTGGAGATCGAGGGCGGATCTCACCAGCTCGTCCATGAGGGCGTACGCCGCGAAACGCCCTTCGCGAGCGGCCAGGAATCCCGAGTCGGCCCGGGCCAGCAGGAGCGTGGCCCGATCTCCGCTGATGCCCGCCGAATCCAGGCGGGCGGCGTATGCCTCGTGGAAGACCCGGGTGTCGTCGGCACGGACCGTATCCACCACCGCACCGATGCCGTCCCAGTACGCAGCGATGTCGGGAAACTGGCTCGCGTTGGCCAGGTAGACGCCTGCGAGCCAATCGCCGCGGGGCTCGGCCGGAAGCTCCATCCCCGCCACCTTGGCGCGGAAGCGAGCCACCACGTCGCCCAGGGCCTTCTCGCCCACGTCGCGCATGGTGGGCATGAGCTCCTGCGGGATCTCGGGAAGGGTGACGGGCGGTCGCGCGGTCGCGGACGCCCCGTCGCCTGAGCCGCCGGCGAAGAGCTTCTGCCAACCCAGGTATCCTCCACCGCCGATCACCGCGACCACCACGATCCCCACCAGGATGCCGCCCACCGGTGACTTCCTGGGGCGCCGCGGCGGCGATGGCCTGGAGCGGGGCTCCGGCCGGGGCCTGCGGGGCGGACGGGGCTCCTCGTCGCTGGCCCGCGGGTGAACCGGCGGCGTGGGCTCCGCCGGTGAGGGCCGGCTGAAGTCCATGACGTCTTCCTCGACGTCTGTTTCGGAGGGGCCGTGCTGCTCCATCCATGCGGGCGGAGCGTCCGGCGTGAACTCCGCCAGCGGCGGCTCCAGATCCAAATCCATGGCGCCCGCGACGCTCGAGCCGGAGAAGTCCATGGCGCCGTCGTCCGGGCTCTCCGCGCGGTCCCCGGCCTCCAGCTCCGGAGCCTCCGAAAGGTCCGGGGCTCCCGCCTCCGGGGACAAGGAGAGCTCCATGGCGTCGTCGTCCACCTCATGGGCCGCGCCGGTCGCATCCGGCGTGTCCGGGCCACCTGCATCCACCGACTGCTCCGACAGCGGTGGCTCCAGCTCCAGCGCCCCTCCCTCACCGGGATCGAGAGACGCCGGGGCGGACGGGTCCGCGGCGGCGGCTGGCGGGGACTCGTCCTGCTCGGATGGCACCTCGGGTGCCAGCGTGAAGTCGAGGTCCACGTCCTCCGCTCCGGCGGCTGCTGCGTCCCGGGGCTTCTCGGGCGCAGCGGGCGGCGGCGATTCGGAGACCGCCGGCGGCTCGAGGGCGTCAGGCAGCTCGGGAGCTTCCCTCGCCCCGGAACCTTCACCGGGCTCTGAGTCTCCGGGTGCTTCGCTCGCCCCCGGCGTCGCAAAGACGTCGGTGAGGGTGAAGTCCAGGTCCACCTCCTGAGCGGGAGCCGAGGGCCCCTCGGGCTCGTCCGCCGCTGCCTTCGCCCCGCCGCCGAGCGCCTCGGTCTCGTCCGGCTTCTCCGGCTCGGAAGGAGGAGGCGCATCCGGGGACGCCGGCTCCGGTGGAGGAGCGGCGGGTGGAGGAGGCGCCACGAACCCGCTTCCCCCTTCCGCCGCGCTGCGGGACAGCGAGAGGAAGATCTCGTGCGTGTGCGCCGGCCCCCACCGGTCCGCCTGCGCGTCGTACAGCTGAGTCTCGGGACGAATGGCCCCCAGCTCGATGCGCAGCGCCAATGCGTCTACGCTCGGGATGGGAACCTCGTTTCCCTGGGAATCGATGTAGGCGAAGCGCATCGGGAGGCATCCCTTGGGCGGTTGCTCGGATCGGTCGGGACAAGTCTATACCTGCGAGCGTCACACGGCTACACCACAACGGAGCGCTACGCCTCGATCCGCCCCCTGATCCCCAGAACCCACCGCATGCACGCGTGGAAGACGTCCACAGGCTCCACGAACATCATGGGGCAGCCGCCCACGATCACGCTCATCCCCCGGGACCGGCACAGCTCGGCCGCCTGGTCGGATACGCTCCCTTCGCCGAAGGAGCGGTGCATCCACACGCGCGGAATCCCGAGCTCGACGCACTCCCGCGCGACGGCGAACGTGGCCTCGGGCGCCGTGGCCATCATGACGCCGTCCACGGTACCGGGCACCGAAGCCAGGTCGGGATAGCAGGGATCTCCCTCCACCTCCGTGGCGGCGGGGTTCACCGCCGTCACCTGGTAGCCGGCATCGCGCAGTCGGCGGTAGATGGCGTTGGCGGGCTGGCTCGAGGTGCGGGAAACCCCCGCCACCACGATGTGCTTCTGGGCCAGGAAGTCCTGGACCGCATCGGGTGTCTTGGGCACGG
Source organism: Gemmatimonadota bacterium (assembly GCA_050114675.1). Lineage (GTDB taxonomy): Bacteria > Gemmatimonadota > Gemmatimonadetes > Longimicrobiales > Gaopeijiaceae > SZUA-318. Next base: position 10,398 of record JASFRY010000062.1, read on the forward strand.
CCTCTTCTCCTTTGCATCCCCCCGGAGGGAAATCTAAGGAGAATTCAGCGGCGCGCCTCCCGGTTGAAGACGCGCTGGAACTCGGCACCTCCGGGGCCCAGGCCCTCCACCTCCACGTCCACGGTGAGGCGCTTGCCGTCCACCGAGGGCATGTACGTCTCCGTGATGGAGCCTCCGTCCTTGACCGCACGGATCACCACGAGCCTGCCCGTGTCCCAATCCGCCCTCGCCACCATGGTCACCGAGTCGGAGAGCTCCCGCCGGACCTCCTCTCCGAAGGGAAGCGCCAGGGGCTTCTGCCCTGCGTAGGTCACCGTGACGAGGGAGTCGGTGAGGGACAGGTCCATCCGGGTGGGGATCGTCACCGCCATCTGGTGCAGCGCGTGCTGCCCCTTGGCGTCGTGGTGCCCCCGGCCCATCATCGAACCGCGACGACCGCCCGTGCCGGGCCGGCCCATCTCGCCGCCTTCGGGAGGGTAGGCGCCACCACTGCCTGGGGGATATGCGCCGCCGCCCGGCCGACCTTCGTCCCCGTCGTTGTCCTTTCCCTCGTCGCCGCGGTGGCGGCCCTCGGGCCGGCTCTCGGGGATGAGCGCCTTGGCCGGGTCGTCACTCACCTCCGCATTGTACTTCCATGCGCCGGACAGCTGGTCCCGGACCGCAGGAGTGATCTCACCGATGTGCTGCGGTCCCCCCCCGCACGCGGTCGCCGCCAGCGCCAGGGGGAGGACCAGCAGGCTCTTTCGCAATAGGGCAGACATGCCGAGCTCCTCTGTGTTCTTCTCGTCTTCAGCACTTCACTGACGCCGTATGGCGCCGCTCTGTTAACGGGGTCCTACACCAGAGAGCCCAAGAATGAGACGAGCCCCCCGGCCCCGAAGGACCGGAGGGCTCGCAAAGGAGCCGTCCGGCACCGCGACGGTGACCGCGATGCGGCCGTACCCGTCCGCGGTGCGCCGCCGCCAGGCACCGTCAGGAGATGATGCGCTCCTTGGGCCGTGCCCGGTATTTCTCCCAGAGCGTCTTCTGCCTGTTGTCTGTGCTCACCTTCCGCCCGAGGATGAACAGATCGAGGACGTGCGTCTCGATCTCCAGGGGATCCCCGTCGGTGACGATGAGGTTGGCGAGCTTTCCCCGCTCGATGGTTCCGAGCTTGTCACCCACGCCCAACATCTCCGCGGCGTTCCTGGTCACCGCCTCCAGGGCTGCGTCGTGGGGGAGCCCATACGGCACGGCCATGGCCGCCTCGTAGGGAAGCGTGCGGGAGTCCGACGAGTTGAAGGTGGCGAAGGCGATCTTCACTCCGGCTGCGTGGAGCTTCCCGGGATTGGCGTAGGCCTCGTCGTACTCCTCGTCGGGACCCGACGGCATGGCCTGGGTGGGCCCCAGGATCACCGGCACGTCCTTCTCGGCCAGCAGGTCGGCCACCTTCCACGCCTCTTCCCCCCCGGTGAGGATGAAGCGGATGTTCTGCTTCTCGGCCCAGTCCACGGCGTTGCGGATGTCCCGCTCGCCGTTGGCCTCGAGCAGCACGGGCATCTCCCTGTTCACCACTCGGGACATGGCGGCCAGCGCGAGATCGGGCTCTTCCACCTGGCCGGCCTCCACGGCCGCGGCGTACTGCCGTCCGCCGTCCATCCAGCGGTTCAGCTCCGCCACCTTGGCCTCGTACTCCTTCTTCACTTCGCCGAACGGCCGCGCCGCGCCGAAGAAGAACCCCCCGAACCGCCTCCGGGCCTGGAGCGAAGGATAGTTGATGATCATGGCGGCGCCGGGGTCGATGTCCATCTCCTCGACGGTCCACCCGTCGAGGCCCATGAGGGACGCCTGTCCTGCGATGACCCCACCCTGCGGCGCGGCCATGGCGGTGGTG
>JASFRY010000063.1:0-12231 GCA_050114675.1 Gemmatimonadota bacterium
ACGAGGGTGCCGGGAAGGTCCAGACGCGCAGAGGAAAGCGGCCGGACGCCTTCAGGCCGCCGACTCCCCGACCACGCTCCCCGGGACGCAGCGCCCACTCAGCGCATCAGCGCAGCGCTCCGACAAGCGCCTCGGCCAGCTTCCGGTGGAAGGAAGGCAGCGCAGCGATCTCGTCCGCCGACGCGTGGCTCAGATCCCATACCGACCCGAAGCGGTCGATCAGGGCCTGCCGCCGCTTGGGCCCCAGGCCCCTTACCGGCATCTCCTCCAGCACCGCCGCTACGCGCTCCCGCTCCAGGACCGAGCCGATCCGATCCGGATCGCTCGTATCCACCCCTTCGTCGGTGAGCTCCGCCAGCAGCTCGAGCCACTCCTGGTGGCGCCACCCGTGCGGGTGCTCATCCACGAATCTGCGAAGCCGGATCCTGAGTCCGTTTCCGCTGTTGCCCATTTCGGCCGATCTCCTGTGCTGCCACGACGCCACGCCCGGCGCGGACGGGTGGACCAGATGGTCTGCTCTTCACTTCACGATCCCCCCCGGCGATAATTTCACGCCGAGATGAACGGTTGTACCCTCCCAGATGGTAACGGATTCACCACGTGATGACGGACGACTCCGGCAAGATCCCCTACCTCCCCGAGCGCATCCAGGAACTGGAGCAGCTCGCCCTCAACCTCTGGTGGCGGTGGGACCGCAGGGCGCGGTGGATGCTGCGCGCCATCGATCCCATTCTCTGGTCCGCCACCAGGCACAACCCGGTCGCCATGCTCCGGCGTGTGAGCCCCGGGCGGCTGGCCCACTGCGCGGCCGACCCCGAGTTCCTGGCGCTCTTCGACCGCACCATGGGGGAGTTCAAGGCGGCCATGAGCCAGGAGGACACCTGGTTCTCGCGGCGCTACCCGGACGTGTCGCGAGATCACCCGGTGGCCTACTTCTGCGCCGAGTTCGGCCTGCACAACTCCATCCCCATCTACTCCGGCGGATTGGGCATCCTGGCCGGAGATCACTGCAAGGCGGCATCGGACCTGGGCGTCCCCCTGGTGGGCGTGGGGCTCCTCTACTCCAAGGGCTACTTCGACCAGAAGCTGAACCTGGAGGGATGGCAGGAGGACTCGGACGAGCCGTTCATCCCCGACATCATGCCCCTGGTGCGCCTCACGAAGCCGGATGGGAGCATGACACTGGCCTCGGTCATCATGAAAGGCCGCCCCGTCCATGTCGGCGCGTGGCTGCTGCGGGCGGGGCGGGTCAACCTCTACCTCCTGGACACGAACCTGGAAGAGAACCACGAGGAGGACCGGGAGCTCACCTACAAGCTCTACGGGGGGGGCCAGGGACACCGCCTCATGCAGGAGTGGATCCTGGGGGTGGGTGGCGTGCGCGTCCTGCGCAGCCTCGGGATCGAGCCAGGGGCGTGGCACGCCAACGAGGGGCATGCCTCCTTCATGCTGGTGGAGCGGCTCCGGGAGCAGCTGGAAGAGGGAGCGTCCCTCGAGGAAGCCCGCAGGAGCGTGCGCGCCCGGAGCATCTTCACGACCCACACGCCGGTCCCGGCGGGCCATGACATGTTCTCTCCCGAGACCATGGATGCCGTGTGCTCGGACTACTGGTCCAACGGGATCCTGGACCGGGATCTCTTCCTGTCCCTGGGTGCCCACCCCGAGCTGGACCATGGCCGCTTCCACATGACGGCCGCCGCCATCCGCCTCTCGTCGCGGGTCAACGGAGTGTCCAAGCGCCACCGGCGCGTTACCCAGGAGCTGTGGACGTCGCTGTGGCCCGGACGCGAGCCCACGCACCTCCCCATCGATGGCATTACGAACGGGGTGCACCTCCCGAGCTGGATGTCGCACCACTACATGCGCATCCTCGACGGCGTCTTCGGCGAGGACTGGGAGACCCGTCTGGACGAGCCCCTTCCCTGGGACCGGGTCCTCGAGCTGGACGACGCGGAAATCTGGAAGATCCACGTCTACCTGAAGGAGCTGCTCCTGGACTTCTGCCGGGAGCAGGCCCGGCAGCGCTGGATCGAGCTCTGGAAGGAGGCGGCCCACCTGGTGGGGGCGGGGACCCTTCTCACGCCCGAGCCCCTCGCCATCGGCTTCGCCCGCCGCTTCGCCACCTACAAGCGGGCGCACCTCCTCTTCAGGGACGAGGAGCGCCTGCGGCGTCTCCTCACGGATCCCCGCCGTCCCGTGCAGCTCGTCTTCGCGGGCAAGGCCCATCCGGCGGACGACGATGCCAAGCGGGTCCTGCAGAAGGTCTGGCAGCTCACCCGAGATCCACGCTTCCAGGGCCGTATCGCCTTCGTCGAGGACTACGACGCCCACGTGGCGCACCGGCTGGTACAGGGTGTGGACATCTGGCTCAACCTACCCCGGGTCCCCATGGAGGCTTCGGGCACCAGCGGCATGAAGGCCGGCATGAACTGCGTGCCGCAGATCAGCACCCTGGACGGGTGGTGGGCCGAGGGATTCAACGGCGACAACGGGTGGGCCATCCCCGTGTCGGAGGGCAGCGACGACGAGGTGGACGCCAAGGACCACGACGCCCTCTTCACGTTCCTGGAGCGTGAGGTGGTGCCCCTCTACTACGACCGGGACGACGACGAGCTGCCCCGGGGGTGGGTGCAGATGATGAAGCAGAGCATGCGCGTGGCGGGCTCTACGTTCACGACGGAGCGGATGGTCCAGGAGTACACCGAACGCTGCTACGTTCCCGCCCTTGCTGGAGACGCGAGCAACGACGACCCGCCCTTCGAGGAACCCGCGGCGACCATCCCCGCGGAGCATGCCGAGGAAAAGGTGTGACGAAAGGCCTCCGCCCGCCGCGACCCGCCCCGAGGCGCCCTACCCGACCCGCTTGAGGTAGAGGGCCGAAAGGCCCGGAAGAGGCAGCTCCAGATGGTGCTCCCGCCCGTGCAGCGCACCGGGCACGCTGTCCAGCTCCTCGGGCACGGGGCGGCCCCATCCCCCGAACTCGTGCGCGTCGGTGTTGAGGAGCACTCGGTAGCGGCCGGCGTGGGGAACGGCGAGCCAGAAGTCATCCCTGGGCGTGGGGGTGAGGTTCAGCGCCACGGCGACGAAGTCCTCCCACCCCCGTGACCACCGCATCCACGACAGGATGGTGCGCTGGGCGTCGTTGCAGTCCAGCCACTCGAACCCCTCGGGATCGAAGTCCTGCTCGTGGAGCGCAGGCTCGGTCGCGTAGAGCCGGTTGAGCGTCCGCACGAGACGGTGCAGCCCCTGATGCACGGGGAAGTCCAGGAGGGCCCAGTCCAGGGATCCGTCCACGTTCCACTCGGTCCACTGGCCCAGCTCGCCTCCCATGAACAGGAGCTTCTTGCCGGGATGGGCCCACAGGTAGCCGAAGAGGGCCCGGAGGTTCGCCAGCTGCTCCTCCTGCGGGCCGGGCATCTTGGAGGCCAGGGAACGCTTTCCGTGGACGACCTCGTCGTGGGAGAGGGGGAGGATGAAGCGCTCGGTGAAGGCGTACAGGAGGGAGAAGGTGAGGCGGTCGTAGACTCCGGCCCGGAAGAGGGGGTCCTGCTCCATGAACTTCAGGGTGTCGTTCATCCACCCCATGTTCCACTTCTGGTCGAATCCCAGCCCGCCCCGGTCGGTTCCGTGGGACACCTTGGGCCAGGCCGTGGACTCCTCCGCGATGACCAGGGCACCGGGACACACCTTGTGCACGGCGTCGTTGGTCTCCTCGAGGAACGACACCGCATCCAGGTTCTCCCTCCCGCCGAACTGGTTGGGCAGCCACTCCCCCTCCGCCCGGGAGTAGTCCAGGTAGAGCATGGACGCCACCGCGTCCACGCGCAGGGCGTCCACGTGGTAGTGCTGCAGCCAGAAGAGGGCGTTGGACACCAGGAAGGAGCGCACCGGAGGCTTCCCGTAGTCGAAGATCCGGGTACCCCAGTCCGGATGGCGGCCCCGTCGAGGGTCCGGGTGCTCGTACAGCGCCGTCCCATCGAATGCCGCCAGCCCGTGGAGATCCTCGGGGAAGTGCCCAGGCACCCAGTCGAGGATGACGCCCAGGTCGAGCTGGTGGGCCCGGTCCACGAAATGGCGGAAGTCGTCGGGCGTGCCGTAGCGCGAGGTGGGCGAGAAGAAGCCCACGGGTTGATAGCCCCAGCTCTGGTCCAGGGGATGCTCCTGCACGGGGAGCAGCTCCACATGGGTGAAGCCCAGCTCCTTCACGTACGGCAGGAGCTCCTCGGCGAGCTCCCTGTACCCCATCCACCCGTGGTCACCTTCGCCGCGCTCCTCCGGATCCCTCCGCTTCCAGGAGCCCAGGTGGACCTCGTAGACGCTCATGGCCGCCCGAGAAGGGTTCCAGGAGCTCCGCTTCTCCATCCACGCGGCGTCCTCCCAGGTGTAGCCGTTGTCATCCCAGACCACCGACGCCGTGGCGGGACGGAGCTCCATGGCCCGTCCGCATGGGTCCGCTTTATCCACACGGCCACCGTCGTGTGTGACCATCTGGTACTTGTAGACGGCACCCTGCCGGAGCCCGGGGACGAAGAGCTCCCACACGCCGGCGGCCCCCCGGGGCCGCATGGGATGGCACCCGGCGTCCCAGTGGTTCATGGTGCCCATGAGGTTCACGGCCACGGCGTGGGGCGCCCAAACGGAGAAGACCACCCCGTCCACGCCGTCCACGGTGACGAAGCGGGCGCCCAGAAGCTCCTGGACCGCCCGCTCATCCCCGGTCAGGAAAGCGTGGATGCGGTCTTCGTCCAGGACGGGCGGAAAGCGGTACGGGTCCTCCAGCTCCACCGTGTGGCCGTGCCCGTCGGAGACCCTCAAGCGGTACCGGAAGAAGTCGGAGCGCTCGGGAAAGGCGGCCTCGAAGAGGCCCCCGGTGTGGGTGCGATCCATGACCACGCCCTCGCCCCCGTCGTCCAGAATGACGGTCACACTCGTCGCCCAGGGCAGCCACACGCGGATCACTCTCCCGGGCCCCGTCCCGGGCGGGCGCGGATGGTTGCCCAGGACGTCGAACGGAAAGCGGCATCGCCCCTCGACGAGGGGACGGAGATCGGGTGCCTTCGCTTGCGCAGTCACGAGAAGAACGTTCCCACCGATGGAGCCGGGGGGCAACGCCCCCCCACCGGCACGGGTCGTGCAACGGGACTTCTCGCCCCCCGGAGGCCTTGGGACGACGGGGAGGCATGGGTACCTTCATGGGCGATCATCCCTCCTCCCGCCGATACGACCGTGGGCAGCGTCACCGAAATCGAGCCCGGCTTCAACGAGACGGTCGTCCATCTCGCCGCCGAGTACTGGCCCTATGCCCGCACCGGGGGCCTGGGAGAGGCCGTACGGGGAATCGCGCGCTACCAGGCGAGGTCCGGCGTACCCACCGTGGTGATGCTCCCGCTGCACCGCCGGATCCGCCGGAACTATCCCTGGCTGGAGCCTTGCTGGGACGTCTCGGTCCGGGTGGATGGGCGCACCGAGCACGCCGTGCTCTACCGGGCTCCGGCGAACCGGCGCGCGCCGACGGTCTACTTCGTGGAGAACGGAAGCTACTTCGACCGGCCCAGGCTGTACGGTGACCAGAACGCGCCCTACCCGGACAACCACCGCCGCTTCGCGTTCTTCAGCCGGGTGGCCCTGGAGGCGCTGCCGCGCATCTCGCCCGGGCCCACCCTCCTCCATGCCCACGACTGGCACACCGCGCTCGCCCTCATCTATCTCCGCACCGAGATGGCGGGCCTCCGATACTACGACAGCATCCCCTCGGTGCTGACGGTCCACAACGCGGGCTTCCAGGGCCACTACCTTCCCGACGTCCTGGACGAGCTGGGCGTGGACCGGAAGCACTACCACTGGCGCTTCCTGGAGTGGTACGGCCAGGTCAACCTCCTCAAGGGCGCCCTGGTGTGCTCCGACATGGTCTCGACGGTGAGCCCTACCCACGCGAGGGAGCTCAGGACGCCCCGGGGCGGCTTCGGGCTACACGCCGAGTTCGACCACCTCCTCACGCGCTTCGTCGGGATCCTCAACGGGATCGAGCTCGACCTCTGGGACCCGTCCAACGACCTGGACCTCCCCGCCGAGTTCTCCGCAGAGGACCTGCGCGGCAAGGCGGAGTGCAAGCGCCGCTTCGAGGAGCAGTGCGGCTTCTCGTCGGAGCCGCTCCCCCTGGTGGGGATGAGCGCCCGACTCGTGCATCAGAAGGGGCTGGACCTCATCCTGGCGGCCGACATCCTGGACCTCCCTGCGCGCTGGGTCTTTCTGGGACATGGGGCGCTCCACTACCATCAGCGTCTCAACGAGCTGGCCCGGAAGGCACCGGACCGGGTGGCCGTGCGCTTCGACTTCACCGAGGAGCTGGAGCACAGGCTCCTCGCCGCAGCGGATATGTTGCTTATGCCCTCTCTCTACGAGCCGTGTGGCATCACACAGATGCGCGCCCAGCGTTACGGCGCGCTCCCTGTCGGCCGGCGCGTAGGTGGGTTGGCCGACACCATCGAGGATCGCGTCACCGGCTTCCTCTTCGACGAGTATCAGCCCTGGGCGCTCCGCGGGGCCCTGAACGCGGCGCTCCAGCTGTACGCGGACGCGGAGACGTGGAACGTCCACGTGCGCGAAGCCATGTCGCGGGACTTCGGCTGGGCCAGATCCGTCACCCAGTACCACGACCTCTACCGACGTGCGGTCGCCCGTCGGCGGGAACGCCCCGCCCTCCCCTGACGCCCCCCGTGTCCTGCCCATGACCTCTGCGCGCCGGTCCGTGGTGATCCACGGCCATTTCTATCAGCCCCCCCGAACCGATCCGTGGACCGGCCAGGTCCCGGTGGAGCCGTCGGCCACGCCGTTCCACGACTGGAATCAGCGCGTCCACGAGGAGTGCTATCGAGCGGTGGTGGCCGCTCGGATCCAGAACGGGGACGGGCGCATCGCGTCGGTGGTGAACACGCTGGAGTGGATCAGCTGGGATGCAGGGCCGACCCTTCTGGCGTGGATGGCGCGGGAGACCCCCGACACGTATCGGGCGTTCCTGGACGCCGACGCGGCCAGCGTGGCGCGCCTGGGCCACGGGAACGCCCTGGCCGCGCCCTACCACCATGTCATCCTGCCCCTGGCCTCGAAGCGCGACAAGGTCACGGAGGTGCGCTGGGGGATGGCCGACTTCCGGCGGCGCTTCGGTCGCGAGCCGGAGGGGATGTGGCTCCCGGAGACCGCCGTGGACACCGAGACGCTGGAGGTCCTGGCCGCCGAGGGGATCCGCTTCACCATTCTGGCGCCCGGACAGGTCGTGAAGGCTCCGCCCCGGGGCTTGCCAGGCCGCGTGCGCCTCCCGTCGGGCAGGAGCATCGCGGTCTTCGTCTACGACGGCGCCCTCTCCCACGGCGTGGCCTTCGGAGCACTTCTGAAGGACGCGTCCGAGTGGGCCCGCCGCATGGCCGAAGGGGACGGCATGCACGACCTGGTGACGCTGGCCACCGATGGCGAGACATTCGGCCACCACCACCGATGGGGCGACATGGCGCTGGCGGCCGCCGTGCTGAACCTGCGACAGCGGCAGGACGTGCGCGTCGAGAATCCGGCCGCGTTCCTGGCCCGCACATCCTCCCGGATGGACGTGCGTCTGGTGGAGCCGAGCTCGTGGTCGTGCGCCCACGGCGTGGAGCGCTGGCGGGCCGACTGCGGATGCCGCCTCGACACGTCCCGTCCGCCCCGGCAGGCCTGGCGCGGCGTGCTCCGGGAGGCCCTGGACGAGCTGGCCGCGGACCTTCACCGCCTCTTCGAGGAGGAGGCCGGCACGCTCCTGGATGACCCATGGGCGGCCCGGGACGGCTACGGCGCGGTGTTCGATCAGGGAGAGGGGGCTCGCCGGCGCTTCGTCGCGGGCCGGGCCCGCAGCCCCCTGGACCCGGATCAGTCGGACCGTGTCGTGCAACTCCTGGAGATGGAGCGCGACGCGTTGCGCATGTTCACCTCGTGCGGGTGGTTCTTCGACCACCTCTCGGGCCTCGAGCCCCTCCAGGTGCTCCGGTACGCCGCCCACGCGCTGGATCTGGCCGGCGCAGCGGCCGGGACGTGGGAGGCGCGGCTCCGGGAGCGCCTGGCCCGGGCCAATACGCTGGACGACCGGGGAGGGACGCTCCGCGAGCCGGAGGAGGTGGACGGTGCCACGCTCTGGGACCGGGAGGTCCGGGCGCAGCCCCCATGGCGCCGGGAGCCCCACTCGAGGTCGGGGGCTTCAGCCTCCGGATCGGAGCCGAGCGAGGAGGAGGGCCTGGTGGCCGCGGTGCGGAGCTTCGTGGAGGAGCCCGGTGAGGCCAAGGCGGCTGAGATCCTGCGACGTGCCTCCGGGCTGGGGCCGGACGCCATCCCCTTCGACGCGCAGACCGTCCTGGGCAGGGCGCTCCCCGACTGCGAAGCCGGGGCACCCGAAGCAACCCGGGCGGTGGCCCGGGCCCTGGGGTTCTCCCCCCAGGGTCCGTCGGGTCCTTCCCTCCGATCGGCCGCGCCCGTGGCCTACGTCTTCGGCCTCCATCTCCACCAGCCCGTGGGGAACTTCGACGAGGTCTTCCGGAGCCATGCCGAGGAGGTCTACCTGCCGTTCCTGAAGCGGCTGGCGGAGCGCGGGGCCCTCCCTGCGGCACTCCACGTCTCCGGACCGCTGCTGGAATGGCTGGAGGCGCGGGCCCACCCCTTCCTGGACCTGGTCGGACGCCTGGCCTCGGAGGGGTCCCTCGAGCTCCTCCTGGCGGGGTTCTACGAGCCCGTGCTCCCGGTGCTGCCCCCGGAGGATCGCCTGGAGCAGATCGCCTGGATGCGCGCCTGGCTTCGACGCCGGTTCGGCGTGGACGCCAAGGGCCTCTGGCTCACCGAGCGTGTCTGGGAGCCGGGCCTGGCCGAGGACCTGGCCCGGGCCGGTGTCACCTACGCCATGGTGGACGACCGGCACTTCCTGGTCACCGGATATGAACGGCGGCAGCTCCACCGGCCGTGGCGCACCGAGTCGGGGGGCGGAGGCATCCACCTCTTCCCCATCGACGAGCGGCTCCGCTACCTGGTCCCCTTCCGTCCTCCCGAGGAGCTGGCCGACTATATGCGCACGCTCCAGGCCCGGGGCCATCCCCTGGCGGTGCTCGCCGACGACGGGGAGAAGTTCGGGGGGTGGCCGGGGACGGCTGAATGGGTGTGGGAGCGGGGGTGGCTGGATCGCTACCTGGACACCCTGGACGCGCTCCGCGACGAGGGCGTCCTCCGCCTCGTCTCTCCGTCCACGGCCCTGGAGGAGGTGGCAGCCGAGGGACCCGCCTATCTCCCCACGGCGTCCTACCGGGAGATGGAGGGGTGGTCGCTCCCTCCGAGCGCCGCGCGGCGCCTGGAGCGCCTGAGCCACGTGGTGGCGGACGCCAGCGACGATCCGGAGGCGGCGAGCCTCCTTCGGGGCGGACACTGGCGCAACTTCCTGGCTCGCTACTCCGAGTCCAACCGCATGCACAAGAAGGCGTCGGTGCTCTCGGAGCTCTGTCGGAGCCGCGGTGATCCGGAGGACGCCCGCCGCGCCATCGGACGCGCCCAGTGCAACGACGCATACTGGCACGGCGTCTTCGGGGGCCTGTACCTCCGCCACCTCCGCAACGCGGTATGGGCGAACCTGGCCGAGGCGGAAGGGATCCTGCGGCGGGAAGAGGGGCTGGAGGTGGAGGTGTTGGACCTGGACGGAGACGGCCGGGAGGAGGTCTGGATCCACTCGAGCCGGCTCTCGGCGCTGGTGGCGCCCTCCCGGGGGGGCGCGCTCGAGGAGCTCACCAGCTTCCAGGCGCGGGCCAACCTGGCCGACGTCCTCACGCGGCGCCGCGAGAGCTACCACCGCACGGTGGACGCGGAGGAGCGAGACGCGGCCCCACGGTCCGACGGACCCGACGAGGACGCGGGCATGCCTTCCATCCACGACATGGAGGAAGACCTCGCCGTGCGCGAGCTCCCGCCCGCGGATGCCCACGCCCGGGCCATCCTCGTCGACCGTGTGCTCGAGGCGGACGTCTCCGAGGAGGACTACGTCCGGGGACGCTATCAGCCGCTGGCCTCCTGGGCCGGCGTCCCCCTGGCCTGGACCCACGCACCTTCCGACGACGACGCGGCCACGCTGGAGATGTACGCCACCCGGGGTCCGCTCCTGGAGAAGGCACTGACCGTGACCGGCGACGGACGCGTGAGCGTCGTGTATCGGTGGGACCCCTCGGCCTATCCCCTCGACGCACGCTTCGCCCCCGAGCTCTCGGTGGCCCGGGAGGTGGAGCTGGAGATGGATCCCCCGCCGGAGGCGGTGTGGCGCTACGAGATCCGCACGGTGGCGAAGTCGGAGCGGGGCACCGAGGAGACCGTCCAGGGCGTGTCGCTCACACCCCTCTGGCCCGCCTCGGCGGGGGAGGCCCGGATCAGCTTCCGCTGGTCATGATGAAGAGGGGCTTTGACCGGAAGTTGTACTTGGGACGCATGCGGTCCGTGTCGTAGTACAGCTCCGTGTCCACGACCTTCTTGGTACCCATCACCGACTCCACGGGCACCGGGCTGTAGACGCCGTTGCGCACGGCCACCAGGAGGCCGCTGCGCCCTTCGAGGATCAGGTCCAGCGCCAGGTTCCCGTAGGCCATGGGCACGATGCTGTCCAGGGCGTCGGGATCGCCGGAGCGGACCAGGTAGCCCAACCGCTGGTTCACCACGTTGATCCGCTTCCCGTTGTTGTACTTGGGGGACAGCGTCTTGATCATGCCCGAGACCTGGTCGCCGATGCCCCCCAGCTTCTTGTGGCCGAACTGGTCGGTCTCGTGGCTCTTGAAGACCATGCCCTCCTGGTCCTGGGGGACCGCGCCCTCGGACACCAGCACCACCGAGTAGCGGCTGGGCGCGCGGTTGCGGTCCCTCACCAGGAGCTCGGTGAGAACCTCGGGATCGAAGGCGTGCTCGGGGATCACGCACCGGTCGGCGGCGCCCGCCATGGTGGGCAGGAGCGCCGTGAAGCCCGCGTAGCGCCCGAAGACCTCGATGACCAGGATCCGCTCGTGGGACCCCGCCGACGTCCGGAGCCGGTGGGTCAGCTCGATGGTCCGGGTCACGCAGGTGCTGAACCCGATGCAGTAGTCCGTGCCCGGGACGTCGTTGTCCATGGTCTTGGGGATGGCCACCACCTTCACGCCCTCGTCGTGGAGACGGTGGGCGTAGGAGAGGGTGTCGTCGCCCCCGATGGGCACCAGGTAGTCTATGCCCATGTGCTCCAGGTTCTTCAGCACCTCGGGCGTCAGGTCGTTGACGTTGTCGGTGTACCGGTCCTTGAGGTGCTCGGGAATGAACGCCTTGGGCTGGTGGCTCGGCCGGGTCCGGGACGAGTGGAGAAACGTACCGCCCGTGCGGCCCGCCCGGTTCACGATCTCCTCGGTGAGCTCCACCATGCATTCGGAGTTGTCGGCACCCTTCTCGGGGATGTAGTCCACGACGCCGCGCCATCCCCTGCGGATGCCCACGACCCGGTAGCCTTCGCGCAGCGCCCGGATGGTGACGGCGCGGATGGCGGGGTTGAGACCGGGAACGTCGCCGCCCCCGGTGAGAATGCCAATGGTGCCCTTGTTGCCCATGAGTGCTCCGTTCCTTTGTCTCCAGCTCGTGGCGGCGTCGAACCCGCCGCAGCACTGAAGCTAAACGGAATCCAACTCTTTCATCCAGGCACCGATGGCACGCTCGAAGTAGCGGGGATTGAACAGCGTCCACTCCCCGAGGGTGGAAGGGACCCGATAGTCCGACCCCGCTTCCTCGGCGCTCCTCCCCTCCTCCCGGGCCCGTCGGGCTGCGGCCTCCACGTCGTCCAGAAGTGTGATGTAGCGGTCCAGATCGGCGCCGTCGGCCAGGGATCCGTGCCCCGGCACGTACGTTCCTGCGTCCATGGCCCTCAGGAGGCGCACGTTCAAGGAGAGGCGGGACGGAATGGCATCCACGTAGTTGGGGAACATGTGGTTCCACACCAGGTCCCCGCAGAACACCACCGCAGGATCGGAGACCTCGATGGTCACGTCCGAGTCGGTGTGGCCCCGTCTCGGCACCACCACCACGGATCGGCCGCCCAGGTCGAGCTCCGAAGGGCGCCGCCCGTCCAGAAGGCTGGCGCCCCCCAGGATATCCGCCGGCGAGCCCTCGTTCCGGTCCCGGGTCTCGTCGCGGGTCACCTCGGTGGCCAGGAGCGTCACGTCGGCCGCCTGGACG
>JASFRY010000064.1:0-12154 GCA_050114675.1 Gemmatimonadota bacterium
GGCGAAGCCTCGGACAACCCCAGCGCCCGGACCTTCCCCTCTTCCACCAGGCGCGCCATGGCGCCCACCGTGTCCTCGATGGGGGTGTCGGGATCCACGCGGTGCAGGTAGTACAGGTCCACGTGGTCCATCCCCAGGCGCTTCAGGCTCCCTTCCGACGCCCGCCGCACGTTCTGCGGCGACCCGTCCACGCCGAGCCGGCTTCCGTCGGGGGCACGCAGGGGTCCGAACTTGGTGGCGACGACCAGGCCGTCGCGTCGGTCCGCCAGGGCCTTGCCCACCAGCGTCTCGTTCCGCCCCATGCCGTACATCTCGGCGGTATCGAAATGGGTGATGCCGTGATCCACCGCCTCGCGGAGGAGGCGTACCCCCACCGCGTCGGGCGTGGGTGGGCCGTAGAACTCGGAGAGGCCCATGCAGCCCAGGCCCAGGGTGGAGACTTCGAGATCGGAGTTCCCGAGAGCGCGTGTCCTGCTGATCACGGTGTCGTTTCTCCTCGTTGATGAGATCGAGCCGTGACGACGTCGCCCCACGGCTCACTTCAAGCGGATGAGATACCCGGCCTCGTCCAGATCCTTGTCGTAGTCGTCCACGAACCGGGCCACGTCGCCCTGGAGCACGCGCCGCACCACGCCCGGCAGGACGGGACGCCCCGCCGAGCCGCGGCCGCGACCGGTGATGACGTGGAGGGTCTGCCCCGACGAGGTGCGGGCATGGGTGCGGATGAAGTCCCGCACCCGGCGCTCGGCGTCCAGCGCCGTGTCGCCGTGGAGGTCCAGCGTCGCGGCGGGGGTCGCGTCCAGCAGCGGGTCGGTGCCGCCGAAGGCGGGGAAACCGCCTTTGCGCCGCCCTCGCCGCTTCCGGGCCACCTTCCGTCTCCTCAGCCGTTCAGCGGTAGTTCCCGAACTGGAGCTCCATGCCGTAGTCCCGGGACTTCACGAAGGCGATCACCTCCTGGAGCGTGTCCCGGGAGGGGGAGGTGACGCGAAGCTCCTCTCCCTGGATCGATACCTGGACCTTCTTGAAGCCCTGGTCCCGGATGTCCTTGGAGATCTTCTTGGCCGTCTCCTGGTCGATGCCCTGCTTCAGCGTCACGACCTGGCGTGCCCGCCCGAGGCTCCCGATCTCCACCTTCCCCAGGTCCAGGTTCTTCACGGGCACGCTGCGGCGGGAGAGCTTCTCCCGGAGCACGCCCATCTGGGCCTGGAGGCGATACTCGTCGTCGGCGTCGAGCTTGACCGCGCCCTCCTTGCGATCGAAGTCGAAGGTGCAGCTCGTGCCCTTGAAGTCGTACCGCGTCGCCAGCTCTCTCGCGGCCATGTTCACGGCGTTGTCCACCTCCTGGAGGTCGACGCCGGTGGAGATGTCGAAGGAGGAGTTCTGGGCCATGGGATGAGGTCTCCGGAGTTTTCGGTCTGCCGAGGTATTCAAGAACCCCGAAGCGCCTACAGGTTCCGGAAGAGCGCGGCCGCGCCCGATATCTCCTCGCCGAGACCCAGGAGCACCAGGGCGTCGCCGGCCTGGATGCGCGTCCCGGCGCCCGGGTTGGGGATCAGGGCCTCCTCACGACGGATGGCCACGACGGTGATCCCGTAGACCGGCCGCAGGTCCGTCTCCGAGAGGCGGCGTCCATCCAGGGCGCTCCCGGCATCGACCCGCAGCGTCGAGACCTCCATCTCGCTGAGCTGCAGCTCCAGATCGGCAAGGCCCGGCGCCGTGCCCGGACGGGAGCGGAGCATCTCGTACTCGCCGGCCCGCACCTCGGCCAGGAACGCCTCGATGTCCCGACGCGGCACCAGGTAGCTGGTCAGGACCCGAGCCACGATCTCCAGCGATGTCTCCAGCTCCTCGGGGACGACCACGTCGGCGCCTGCGGCCTTGAGCACGTCCACCTCCCGCATATAGCGGGTCCGCGCGATGATGCGGCACCCGGGATTCAGGCTCCGGGCCAGAGCCGTGACCCTCCGGGTGGCGGCCGCGTCGGATATGGCAACGACCACGACCCGGGCTCGTTGGATTCCGGCATGCTCCAGGACTGCGCGCTGCGACGCGTCTCCGAACAGGATGGGCAGGCCCCGTTCCCGCTCCGCCCGCACCACCGTGGGATTCATCTCCACGGCAACGAAGGGGATGGACGCCAGAGACGCCGCCCGGGCCACGTTCCCGCCGTTCACGCCGAACCCCACCACGATGGCGTGGTCGCCCACCTCCGTGTCGCCCGACGGTGTCGTGGGGTAGCGGAGCCCACCCACCTCGAGACGCCGGGGGAGCGGGAGGCGGCCCAGGGCATCCGCCAGCCGGGGCGCGCCGGCCACCAGGAAGGGGGTGAGGCCGATGGAGGCCACCGCGGCGGCCAGGAACCACTGGTACTGGACGGGAGAGATGATCCCCTCGGAAAGCCCGCTTCCGGCCAGAATGAAGGAGAACTCCCCCATCTGGCCCAGCGCCAGCCCCGCCAGCACCGCCGTGCGCAGGGGGAAGCCGACAGCCAGGGTGGCCGCACCTGCCAAGACGCTCTTCACCACGAGGACCGCCACCACCAGGGCGCCCAGTGTCGCCGGCGCGCGCCCCACCAGGCCCACGTCCAGCAGCATGCCGATGGAGATGAAGAAGAAGCTGGCGAAGAGGTCCCGGAAGGGGAGGACCTCGGAGAGGGCCTGGTGGCTGTACTCCGACTCGGAGACGATGAGGCCGGCGAGGAACGCCCCCAGAGCCAGAGAGAGGCCCGCCTCGGACGCCGCCCACGCCACCAGGAGGCAGAGGGTCACCACCGCCACCAGGAACATGTCGCGGCTTCGCGTGCCCACGATCCCGGCAAGGAGCCGCGGCACCACGACCCGCGCCATGAGCACCACGAGCACCAGGATGGCCACGGCCCGCAGCGCGAACGTCCCCAGCGCCCCCGCCAGCCCCTCGCCGGTCCCGGCCAGGACGGGAACGAGAAGCATCATGGGCACCACCATGAGGTCCTGGTAGACCAGGATGGCCACGCTCGTGCGTCCGTGGGGCGCGTCCACCTCCGCGCGCTGCTGGAGGATCCGGAGAACGACCGCAGTGCTGCTCAGCGATGCGGTGAGACCCAGGAAGAGGGCCTGGCGGAGAGGCAGGCCCAGCGCCGCGAGGCCGACCGTGGAGAGGCCGGACACCGCCAGCACCTGCACGGTCCCGCCCACCAGGACCAGGCGCCGCATCTGCACGAGCTCCCGGAGCGAGAACTCCAGCCCGATGGTGAAGAGCACCAGGATCACGCCGAACTCGGCCAGCTGCTCCACCTCGTGGACGGCGCGAACCAGCCCCAGGCCGTGGGGTCCCAGGAGCATGCCCGTGACCAGGTAGCCCACGATTGCGGGCAAGCGGGCATGGTGCGACACGTAGAGCACACCCAGCGCCACCCCGAGCAGGACCACGATATCCGTCAACAGCGGGAGGTGCATGCGTCTCCTTCGTCGGCGGTCCCGGCACTCCCGAGCTCAGGGAGTGACGCGCGTCTCGACTCCGTTGTCCATGTCCAGAAGATACAGCGCCGAGGTGGGCCACTCTCCCCGCACGAAGGCCAGCCATCGGCCGTCGGGAGACGGCCGGGCGGCGAACCCCCGCGTGACGAACGTCTCCGACCCGTCGGGAGCGGGCGGGCGGCGGAAGACGGAGTCGGCCCGGTCATAGAAGAGGGCGGCCCCGTCGGGCGCCCATGCGGGGAACACCCCGTCGGCGACGCGCCGGGCTCCGCTGCCGTCGGCGCCCACGACGAAGATCCCGTCGCTGCCACCGTCCTTGGCGTAGTAGGCGATCCTTCGCCCGTCGGGAGACCACACCGGACCCATGGGCTCGGAGCCCGGGAGGTCCGTGCCCAGCGGCCGCGGGTCGGACCCGTCGGCCGCCATGACCCAGAGCGCACGGCCATCGCCTCCACGGTCCGACGTGAAGACGATGCGCCGGCCGCCGGGCGCGTAGTCGGGCTCGCCGTCTTCGGCGGGGTTCTGCGTGAGGTTCTCGGGCCCCATCCCATCGGGATGCACGCGGTAGACCTCGTTGTTCCCGTCACGATCGGTCTCGAAGGCCACCCACATCCCGTCGGCCGACCACGACGCCCACGACGCCTCGCCATTGGTGATGGGAAGACCCTCCGACGGATCGGGGGGATTGCCCTCGTACGGTCCGAAGAGCCCGAAGATGCGGTAGCGGTCCCCTCGGTACCACGATGCGGCCAGGCGGCTCCCGTCGCGGTTCCACACCGCCTCCTGGATGAAATCGGGGGGAGGCTCCGCCGCCTGCTCGGGCTCGGCAGCGGGCTGTTGGGCGGGCTCCCGCCCGCCACAGCCCGCCAGGGCAACGACGCACGCCGCCCCCGCGATCCTCCACGCCCCTCTCCTTCTCCACCCTTCCTTCACGGAGCACCTCCGTCCGGCGTCAGTATCGCCAGCTCGTCAGGTCCGCGCCCCGTGGATGGGCCTCCATCATCCGCTGGACCATCCTGGGCGCGAACATCTGGATGTAGCGCAGCCGGCTTATGGCGTTGGGCCGGGTGTGGTCACCGTTCCAGCAGTGCTCGGCGCGGTCGCCGTAGTCGACCTCGCCCGCGTAGTACGGATCGGTGGTCGACTCCAGGAACGCCTCGGTGCGATACACGGCATCGTTCAGGTAGTAGTTGTCCATGTCCCCGACATAGATGTGGAGCTTGCCCGCCAGCTTCGGGCCCAGCGTGGCCCAGTCCCTCTGGAGGATGTGCGTGAGGTCGTAGTGCTCCTTCCAGTACGCCGCCACGTCGGGATCGATCGCACCCGTGACCTTGTCCCACAGGCGCTGCGGATACCCGTCGGGCCCGATGGGGGAAAAGGTGGCTTCCCAGATGTCCCACTGGCCGCCGGAGCGGCTCTTCGTGCCCAGGACCAGCTCCAGGCGGTTCGACTCGGCCAGCGTACGGTCGATGTGGCCCAGCCAGTCACGGTGCCCCGGACGCGGCGTGCGCTTGAAGGGTTCGTCCAGCCAATAGGCGTTCCGGTCCTCGTAGATGTTCACCACCGTGTAGGCCCGGAAGTCGATGGGATCGGGGCACGCGATATACGCGCCGTTGAAGTCGTCGGGATAGAAGACCTGGGCCGCCATGGCCTCCCATCCGCCGGTGGAACCCCCGTAGGTGAACCGCGCCCACCCCTCGCCGATGCCGCGGAAGCGGCGCTCGATCTCGGGGACGAGCTCATGCATGATGGCGTCGCCCCAAGGCCCCTGGGCCTCCGAGTTCACGGCGTAGGAGTCGTCGTAGTAGGGCGTGGGGTGCTGGATCTCCACCACCAGGTGCCTGGGGAAGCCGGGCGACGTCCAGTCCTCGTAGAGCTGGTGCTCCCACTGCTCCTGGATGTGGTTGTAGCAGTCCAGCCGGAAACGCTCGGAATAAACGCACGGCGTGGTGGTGTCGGGCGGCTCGGTGCGGAAGGCGCCGAAGGAAGACGGGAAGTGGCCGTGGAAGATGGCCAGCGGATAGCGCGCCTCGGGATGCTCTTCGAATCCCGCCGGGAGGAGCACCCAGGCGCCCAGGTACATGTCCGTGCCCCAGAAGTCGGACAGGAGGTCCGAGCGGATGCGCACGTACTTGATCCACGCCGTCTCCTGGTCCGCGAAGTCCGCTACCGGCGGGATCTCCTGGTCCAGGGTGAGCGACAGACGGACCGGCGCGTCCTCGGCGCCCACGGTGAAGGACGTGGGGGCGCTGTAGAGGTTCCCCGGCTTGCGGTTCCACTGCTGCCCTTCGCCCCGGTCCGGCGGGAGCTTCACCGTGTGCCCGTCGGACCGATGGAAGGTCTCGTAGCGACTCAGGACCGCCTGGACCTGGTAGGTCCCCGGCGGCAGGTCGCCCAGCCGAGCCACGGGGTAGCCGAAGACGCTGTCGGTGAACACGGCGGCCTCCCCGGGACCCCATCCCTCGACGTCCAGACCGAAGACGGGTTGGGCGCCCGGCCCGTCGGTGACATGGAAGCGGGGCTCCCCCTCCACGTCCCGGGCCAACACCAGGATGAGCCGACCGTCCAGCGGCCCGGCGCTGGCGGACTCGGGGAAGGTGACGTCGACGGTGATGCGGTTCGCCCCGGGTCCGGAGCAGGCAGCGAGGAGGAGGACGGGGACGGCGGCGAGGGTACGGGCGGTCATGGGGCCTCCGAGGGAGATGGACGCACCCCCACGCTACGCCCGCCGGGCCGCCTGCGCCACGGTCGACGTCACCCGAGCCGCCCGGCTGACGCGCACGGGTTAGCCGCCCAGGATGGCCTCCGCCTCCCGAAGCCGCCGCTCCACCAGCTCCACCACCCTCGGGGTGGGCGCCGCATCGCTCTGCTGGAGGATGCGGTAGAGCCCCTCCAGCTCCCTGGTCACACGGACGAACCCGGGCTGGTCGGTCTCGTCCCGGCGGTCCAGCACGGCCTTGATGCGCATGGACAGGTCGAACTGCCGGCGCAAACCTTCCGGGCCGGTCTCGACCCGGGGGTCCATCCGCACCCGGAGCGTCTGCGTGTAGCTCGTCCCGTCCACCGTGAGGCGCACCGTGTATTCACCGGGCAGCGCGACGGGCCCCCGGGGCTCCGCCGGCGTGTAGCCGTCGATGGCCGAGATGGGGTAGCCCCGGCGCATCCCCTTCGGGGGCTCGTAGTGGAGGTCCCACACGAAGCGGTGCATGCCCGGCGCCGCCGACGGGATGGCCAGCTCGGGAGGCCGGACCCACCGGGGCGGGACCTGCTGGCCCTCCAGCATGGGCTCGGGTTCGTCGTCACTGGAGAAGGCACGCACCACCGCCCCCGCGTCGTCGAGGATCTCCAGCGTCACGGGACCGCTGGGCCTCTCCCCCAGCCAGTAGTAGAGGATCGCGCCGTCGGGCGGATTCCGACCCGCCGGCTCGTCGGGGGGCAGCGGCGTGTCGGTCCAGCGGTTCCACCGGAAGCGCCACGCCTGCCCGGGCCCGAAGAGGCGGGCCGGAGCCCGGGCGGTCCCGGCGTCCATCTGCCGGAGCGGAGAGATGTCGTCCAGGATCCAGAAGCCCCGCCCGTGGGTGCCCACCACCAGGTCGTTGTCCTTGATGACCAGGTCCCGGATGGACGTGGCGGGCATGTTCCGGCGGAGCGACTGCCAGTGGGCGCCGTCGTCCACCGAGAAGAAGACCTCCTGCTCGGTGCCGGCGAAGAGGAGCCCGGGCCGCACCGGGTCCTCCTTCACGGTGTTGGTGACGGTGCCGCCGGGGATCCCGTCCACCCGCTCGGTCCAGGTGGCCCCCCCATCGTGGGTCACGTAGATGTGGGGCCGGAGGTCGTCGAGGCGAAGCGTGTTCACCGCGGCGTAGGCCGTGAGGGTATCGGTGTGCGACGCGTCCATGATCGACACCTTGCTCCACGACCGGTCCCGGATCTGGGCCGGGGTCACGTCCGTCCATGAGCGCCCGCCGTCCCGGGTGAGCTGGATGAGCCCGTCGTCGGTGCCCACCCAGATCCAGTCCCGCTTCACGTACGAGGGCGCGATGGTGTAGATCACGCCCCGGTGGTGGGCCCGCGCCTCGGGCTGGTCCCGCCAGTGGGCGATGCTGCCCGGCATGAGCGAGTCGGTCCGCGTGAGGTCGGGCGAGATCTGTTGCCACCGCTGTCCCCCGTCCCGGGTCCTCCACAGCACGTTGGACGCGAAGTACAGCGTGTGGGGATCGGTGGGCGCGAAGACCACCGGCTGGGTACGCACGACGAAGTAGTCGTCGCCCCGCAGGGGCCGGGGCCCCACGTTCTGGACATCGCCCGTGCGCCGGTCGTACCGGCTCACCTTGCCCCCGTAGACGATGTCGGGGTCCAGGGGATCGGGCACCGCATACCCGTACTCCTCGACCCCCACGGGATGCCAGTCGCGGAAGGTTATCTGGCCGTCGTCGCTCCGGCTCTTCACGCATGCCGAACCGCTCTCCTGCTGTCCGCCACACACGCGATAGGGAAAGTCGTTGTCGGTGTTCACGTGATAGAACTGCGCCGTGGGCTGGTTGTACCACGAGCTGAACGTCTGTCCCCCGTTCACGGTGATGACCACGCCCTGGTCCGCGGCGAGGGCGATGATGCGCGGGTCGGTGGGGTCGATCCAGATCCGCTGGTAGTCGTCGCCGCCGGGTGCGCCGCGGAAGGCCTGGAAGGTCTCACCCGCGTCGGTGGATTTCCACGTCACCACGTTGGCCACGTAGACGACGTCGGGGTCGGTGGGGTCCACCTTCACCTCGTTGAAGTCGCCGTCGCGGCCCCAGATGCGTGGGTCCTCCTGGACCCTGCGGAAGGTCTCGCCCGCATCGTCGCTCCGGTACAGGCCCCCGAGGTCCCGGGGAGCGCCAACCACCGCGTAGATCCGGTTGGGCATGCTCGGAGCGATGCCGATGCCCACCCGCCCCAGCCCTTCCGCACCGGTGGGCAACCCTCGTCCGATCTCCTGCCAACTGCTACCCCCGTCCACCGACTTGTACAGCCCGCTCGCCGGTCCGGAGAAGTGGGCGTTCTCCCACGGTCCCTCCTGGGACTCCCACAGGTCGGCATAGACCACGTCGGGGCTCACCGGATCGAGGGTGACGTCGGCGGCCCCCACGGTCGGCCCCCGGTACAGCACCTTGTCGAAGGTCTGCCCCCCGTCCGTAGAACGGAACACGCCCCGCTCCTCGTTCGGTCCGTACGGATGGCCAAGCACCGCCACGAAGATGCGGTTGGGATCCCGGGGATCCACCTGGATCTGGGGAATCTGCTGGCCGTCCCGCAGCCCCAGGTGCGTCCAGGTCTCGCCCCCGTCCCCCGACCGGTAGATCCCGTTGCCCACGGTGAGATCGGGGCGCTGCATCCCTTCGCCGCTCCCCGCGTACAGGATCCTCGGATTGGAGGGGGCCACGGCCAGGGCCCCGATGGAGCCGGTGGGCTGGTCGTCGAAGATGGGCGTCCACACCCTCCCGTAGTCGGTGCTCCGCCATACGCCGCCGTTCACGAAGCCGACGTAGAAGAGCCCCGGCTGCTGGGGCACGCCCACCACGGCCTTGGTCCTGCCGCCCCGATACGGGCCGATGCCGCGCCACCTGAGTCCCTGATAGAGGGCGGTATCGAGCTGCTGCGCCCGGAGGCGGGGAGCGGGAGCGACGGCGAAGGCCGCCAGGGACACCACCAGAACGACGTAGATGCGCCGAAGGTTCATGGTAGCCGGGGGGATGGGAGCAGGCCGGATCGGGTGTCCGTCAACTTCGGACAGCCCGCGTCACGATGGCAAGCCTGGAACCCGTCCCCGCCGGTCGTACCCCCACCTGCGTCCACGCTAGTCGGTCGTGGCCGAGGCCCCGGACACCAGGTTGTAGAGCCACGCGAGCAGGGCGCCGCACACGGCCCCGTCCACGGCCCCGTACAGCGTCCCCACGATCACACCTCCGAAGCCGGAGGTGCCGGCGTAGCCCGGGTATACCGAGCGGACCATGCCCAGGAACGTGACGCCGTAGCCGCTCCATACCAGGTTCACGATTCCGGTGAAGAGGATGCAGCCACCCCAGAGGATGGCGGCGGCGGCGGCCAGGCCCTTCACGGAGAGCTTCATGTCGACCTCCTGTCGATGGGGTACCCGACGGACTGTTCCCTGCCATCAACCTACGCGCTGCCCGAGTCTGCCGCTCGCCGGCGCTCCCGCGCCCTTCCGCCGCCATTAGATTCACCGGGTTCGACGACGGTCAGCGACGCGGCGTGGCGCTCCGCCGCAGGAGGGTCGAAGCGTGCTCGACGCGTACCTGGTGGGTGGATGGGTACTGGGAATCGTCTTGATCCCGGTGGTGGCGCGCGAGCGGAGGCTCACGTCGGCACTGAGCTGGCTCGCGGTCATCTTCGCGCTTCCGTGGCTCGGGGCCCTCCTCTACCTCCTCTTCGCGGAGCACCGCCCCACGCGTCGGGCCCTCCGCCATCGATCCATCGTGGCATCGACCCGCACACGGGAGCGGCTGCGCTTCCAGGAGCCCTTCGTCTTCGCTCCGCCCCCGGACGTCGCCCAGCTCGGTGCCCTCATCCGCAGGCTGGGCGGATTCGCCGCCCTGGAGGGGAATCGGGTCGACGTCATGCAGGGAGACCGGGCCTCGGTCACGCGCCTCATCGAGGACATCGACTCGGCACACCATCACGTTCATCTCCTCTTCTACCTCATCGAGCCCGATGGGACCGGCCGCTCGGTGGCGGACGCGCTCCGGCGCGCCGCCGCTCGGGGCGTATCGTGCAGGGTGCTCGCCGACGCCATCGGGTCACACCGCTTCCATCGGCACCTTGCGCCCGAGCTGCGGGAAGCCGGGGTGGAGGTGCGCAAGGTGCTGTCCCTCCCGTTCCTGGCGCGCAAGCTCCGTCCCCTGGACATGCGCAACCACCGGAAGCTGGTCATCGTCGACGGACGGGTGGCCTACACCGGCTCCATGAACCTCATGGACGCCGACGCACCCTCCACCCGGGAGAAGGGGCAGCCCTGGCGCGAGCTCACGGTTCGCCTGAGCGGCCCCGCGGTGCTCCAGCTCCAGGTCGTATTCGAGGAGGACTGGCGGCACAACACCGGCAAACCGCTCCCGGCAACGGGCCTCTTCCCGACCCCGGTGTCCCGGGGGGCCGCCCCCGTCCAGGTGGTTCCTTCGGGCCCCAACGAGCGCGCCGACGTCATCCACGCCCTGGTGGTGGCCGCCATCAGCGGGGCCCGGGAGCGGATCGTCATCACGACCCCCTACCTCATCCCCGACGAGCCCACCCGGGTCGCGCTTGAGCTGGCGGCGCTGCGCGGAGTGGATGTTCGGCTCGTAGTTCCCCGGAAGAGCGACGCCCGGATCGTGGACATGGCCAGCCGGTCCCACATCCGCGACCTCCTCGCCCACGGCGTCCACATCCACGAGCACCATACGGGCTTCCTCCACGCCAAGACGCTCACGGTGGACCGGACGGTGGCCATGATCGGCTCGGCCAACTTCGACCGGCGCTCCTTCCACCTCAACTTCGAGCTCAACCTCCTCCTGTACGGGCAGGAGATCGTCGAGCACGTGTCCACCCTGCAGGACCGATACCTGGCGGACTGCCACCCCGTCCCTGCCCGACGGAGCGAGCTCTTGCCCCGGGGACGGAGGGTCTTGGAGGACGTGGCCCGCCTGCTGAGCCCCCTCTTCTGATCGATGCGGAGGCTCCGGCCCGGCCGGAGAGGCGCGTGCTACCGGTCTCCGCTCAGGAGGCCGCCCAGGATGTCGGCACCGAGGCCCGCCACGCCGGGCTTCTCTCCCCGCTGATGCTGCAGGCCCGCGCGGGACGCCTGGAGGATGCGGTCGGCCAAGCGGGAGAAGGGCAGGCTCTGGAGGTACACGATGCCGGGGCCGGTGAGGGTGGCCAGGAAGAGCCCCTCGCCGCCGAACAGGGCGTTCTTGAAGCCGCCCACGAACTGGATATCGTAGTCGACGCCCCGGCTGAACCCCACGATGCAGCCGGTGTCCACCCGGAGCCGCTCGCCGGGGTTGAGGCGCTTCTCGATGAGCGCGCCCCCCGCGTGGACGAAGGCCATGCCGTCACCGGTGAGGCGCTGGAGGATGAAGCCCTCCCCACCGAAGAGCCCGGCTCCCAGCCGCTTCGTGAATGCCACCTCGATCTCCACGCCCTGGGCCGCGCACAGGAAGGAGTCCTTCTGGCAGATGAACTGCCCGTCGAAGTTGCGCAGGTCCAGCGGCACCACTTTCCCCGGGTAGGGCGCCCCGAAGGCGACGTGGCCCTTGCCCCCACCCTGGTGCGTGAAGTTGGTGATGAAGAAGGACTCCCCCGTGATCATGCGCTTGAAGCCCTTGAACACACCGCCCCCGGTGGAGGTCTGCATGTCGATGCCGCCCTCCATGTACATCATGGCGCCGGCCTCGGCGCGGACGGCCTCCCCCTGGTCCAGCTCGATCTCCACGAGCTGCATGTCGTCGCCGAAGATCTCGTAGTCGATGACGTCGGCCACCGGTCTTCCTCCTTCGTGGAATCGGGTCGTGTCGGCTCCTGCTCCGGAAGGGGTACGGCCAGGGCTCCGGGTTCCTTCGGCCCTCACTCTGCCCGGGGAAGCTCCTCTTTCTTCTTCTCCCCGGTCAGGAGACGCTCCGTGAAGTCCTGCCGTTCCTCCATGAGCTGGAGGCGCGCGTTCATGTTCT
>JASFRY010000065.1:0-12142 GCA_050114675.1 Gemmatimonadota bacterium
GGCGACGGCCAGCCCCACGAGGCCGAGCGTCACCAGACGGGCAGCATCCCTCATCATGGCAGGGTCTCCTCTCCTTCTTCGCGTGTCAGCGCCCCAGATGGACGTGCAGGCCGAAGTCCAGGGCAAGGTATGAGACGTTGTCTACACCCGCGCTGGCCTGGAGTCCCAACCCGCGATCGGAGGTGGTCCGGAACGATCCCCGGGCACCTTCATTTCGTGCAGGATCTCCCCCACCCGGATCCAGAGAAGCACTCCGGCATCGAGGGCGAAGAGGAGCTTGGCTCCACCCTCGAAGCCCTGGCTTCGGAGGTGGTCTCCGCTCTCGCAGTCGGCGCACGTGAATCCGTGGCGACCCCGGCCCCCGTGGAGCGAGAGGCGGTCCGACACGCTGAAGACGACGTCGGCACCTTTCCTTGCGTATCTATCCGTCCCCCTCTCGATTCCTCCTCGATGGTCGAAGCGAAGCCGTCGCCGCGTCCTCGTCTCGCGGCCAGTTCTTCAAGGCAATCCCTGTGCCAGCCCCCACGGTCGGGGCCGGACGCATCCAGTGAGAGGAGTCCCTCGTCATGCCCGAGTCCAGCCTGCGCTGGGGCGTCTTGAGCACCGCCAACATCGGTCGTGCCGCCGTGAATCCCGCCATCCAGGCCTCCCGGAACGGAACCCTCCTCGCCGTGGCCAGCCGCGACGGCGAGCGGGCCCGGACCTTCGCCCAAGATCATGGCATCCCCCGCCACTACGGGAGCTATGAGGATCTCCTTCGGGACGACGACATCGACGCCGTCTACGTCCCCCTTCCCAACAGCCTCCACCGGGAATGGACGGTCCGGGCCGCGGAAGCGGGCAAGCATGTGCTGTGCGAGAAGCCCCTGGCCCTGGACGCATCCGAGTGCCGGGAGATGGCCGATGCCGCCCGGGCCCACGGCGTTCGGCTCATGGAGGCGTTCATGTATCGCTTCCACCCCCGGTTCGAGCGCCTCCTGGACATGGTCCGGAGGGGCACCGTGGGGGCGCCGCGGGTGATCCGCAGCACCTTCACCTTCCGCCTCACGCGTCCCGACAACATCCGCCTGGACCCGGAGCTCGGCGGCGGTGCGCTCATGGACGTGGGCTGCTACTGCGTGAACGTGAGCCGTACGGTGGCCGGCACCGAGCCGCTGGAGGTCCAGGCCTCCGTTTCGTGGACCGACCGGGGCGTGGACGAGGAGCTCACCGGCATCCTGCGCTTCCCCGACGGCGTGGTCGCCCACTTCGACTGCGCGCTGACCCTGGAACGGAGGGAAACCGTGGAGGTCTCGGGGTCCGAAGGCACCCTGGTGGTGCCCTCGGCCTTCCTGCCCGGGACCTCGGACGTGGCCCTGCAGGAGCTCCGCGGCAGGAAGGGCGAGACCACTCATGCCGTCTCCGGGGCCGACGAATACCGCCTCATGGTGGAGCACTTCGCCGAGGCGGTGCAGACCGGCAGCCCCTTCCGATACGAGGCCGAGGAGGCCGCGCGCAACATGGCAGCCATCGGCGCGCTCTATCGCTCGGCTCGCCGGGGCGGCGCGCCGGTCCCCGTTGAGCCCGCGGACCTTTCTCGCTCCGCCTTGTCCTGACGGGCGACGGTCTCCTCCTTCGGCTTTCCGCAGACCCAGCCCCTCATCCTCTCCCCTTGCCTATACTTCAAGGTTGAACTATCTTCCCGCAGCACCCTTGGATCACACAGCCCGAGGCGACCATCATGCCTGCCCTTTCCACGCTCGGCGTCCACCACGTCACCATGGTGTCCACGGACGCATCCAGGACCCTGGCCTTCTACCGGGACCTCCTGGGACTCGATCTGGTGAAAAAGACGGTCAACTTCGACGATCCCGGGGCGTACCACCTGTACTTCGGTAACGGAGGAGGTCGGCCCGGAACGATCCTGACCTTCTTCGAATGGCCGCACGCCGGACGGGGCCGCTGGGGCATCGGCGGCGTGCATCACCTGGCCCTGGGCGTGGCCACGTCGGAGGCTCAGCTCAAGTGGAAGCGCCGCCTCACGGACGCGGGCGTCCGGGTCACCGGCCCTCTGGATCGGGGCTACTTCCAGAGCCTGTACTTCACGGATCCCGACGGCCAGATCCTGGAGATCGCCACCCGGGGACCGGGCTACGGCATCGACGAGCCCATGGACCGCCTGGGTACAGCGCTGCAGGTCCCTCCTCCCGAGCGGCTTCCCGGGGGGCGCGACGAGGACGCCATCGAGGCGCGTACCTACGCCGAGCCCGTGCCCCTGATCACCGACGACATGCGGTTGGAGGGCGTCCACCACATCTCGGCCATCACCGACGATCTGGCACGGGCCCACGACTTCTACCACGCCACGCTGGGATTGAGCCTGGTGAAGAAGACGCTCAATCAGGATGACGGGAAGAGCGAGCACTGGTTCTGGGCCCACTATGACGGCAGAGAGGTGGCGCCCCATTCTTCGTTCACCCTCTTCGGGTGGCCCGGCTCGAACCACTTCGCCCGTCCGGGCGCCGGCCAGACCCACCACGTCGCTTTCCGGGCCCGGGACGAGGACGAGCAGGCGGCGTGGCGCGAGCATCTCCTCTCGCTGGGCGTGGACGTGACGCCGGTCATGGACCGGAGCTACTTCCGCAGCATCTACTTCAGGGCCCCGGACGGGCTCCTGCTGGAGATCGCGACCGACGGGCCCGGTTTCGCGTGGGACGAGGACACCGAGGCGCTGGGAAGCGCGCTCAAGCTGCCTCCCTGGCTGGAGGACCGACGGGCCTGGATCGAGGAGCGGCTGGCGCCCTTGGGTGCAGCAGCCGGACCGAGCGAGCGGTGAGGGCCGGATGTCGTTGGGCTACGACCTGAGCCGTCCTCCGGGGTCGTCGGAAGGCTCGACCGTCGCCGTGCTTCTGCATGGCCGCGGGAGCCATCGCGGCGATCTGCAGGCACTGCGGAGCCATCTCCCCGACGCGTGGGCGCTCATCACACCCCAGGCGCCCCACCCGGGCCACGCATGGGGGTACGGACCGGGGTGGGCCTGGTACCGCTACCTGGGGGAGGACCGAGTGGAGAGAGAGGGGCTGGCGCAGAGTCTCGAGGCGCTGGACTCCTTCCTGCAGGGGCTTCCCACGATGCTGGGAAGCCGCCCGGGACGCGTCGTGCTGGGCGGCTTCAGCCAGGGAGGGACGGTGAGCCTCGCCTATGCGCTCCGGCATCCGGGCGCGGTGAGCGCCGTGCTCAATTTCTCCGGCTTCCTCGCCGCCACGCCCCTGGTGGACCTCGACGGGGATGGGGTGGGGGCCACGCCCGTCTTCTGGGGACACGGTACCCGGGACCCCAACATCCCCTTCGCCCTGGCGGCCAGGGGCCGTCAGCGCCTCACGAAGGCCGGGGGGCGGCTCGTGGTCGGGGACTACGACATCGGGCACTGGATCGACCCGGCCGAGGTCGAGGACGCCGTGTCGTTCGTGGCGTCGCTCCCGGCCCCGGGCCTACCGTGACGGGAGGCGGCCGGCGTAGCCCGTGAGCTCCACGTATCCCCGGCCCGATACCGCCCGCCCCTGCGCCGTCCCGTCCACGGCGACGGCGCCCTCCCAGTACCGGAACGCGCCGTCCAGCTCCTGATCCGGAAGGAGGGGCTGGACCTGCAGGACCCACCCCCGCCCGGGGAGCGTCACGCGCCATCCCGACGGGTAGACCGATTCGTCCAACGGAGACGTCCACGTGCCCGTGGCCTGGATCTGGATGTCCCGGCCCCACGCGAGGCGGTGGCGTCGTCCCCCGGGATCCACCAGGGCCCCCTCCGAGAGGGGGTGGGCCGATCCGTCGGCGTCTCGGAGGGCGTACGCCATGAGCTCCCACCCCTGGTCCAGCTGGAGGGCGAACCAGTCCCATCCCACCACGCCCCGGGGCAGCGCCGACGTGCTCCACTCCCGGTCGAGCCAGGAAGAGCCGGTGACAGGCAGCGTGTCCGGGCCGAGGGTGACGGTACCTGTGGTGGGCATGCGCGGATAGGAGTAGTAGTACGACGCGTTGCCCGGCTCGGGACCCTTTCGGCTCAGCCCACCCTCGCCCTGCGCCACGGGACCCGTGCCGGCCTGCAGGATCAGGTCCACGGCCACGCCGTCGTCCGCGGCGGCGAGGTGGAGGGGAAAGGTGTCCGTCCCGCCGAGGCCCAGCATGGACCAGTCGCCCAGCCATACGGCGAAAGGATCCGCCCGTGCTCCCGCCAGCTCCAGGGCACCACGGGAGAAACGCTCGAAGGCGTGGAAGCGCCGCCCCGCAACGTCGGTGACGGTGAAGTGGGCCATGTACGCCTGGTTCGTGGACCACGCCGAGGATGCGCCGGGAGGGGTGGGTGACAGGGCGCTGCGGAACACGGTGAGCTGGAAGCCCAGCGCTCGGCCCTCCCCGCTCTCCAGATTTCCCGTCACGTACCACCACTCGTTCCGGAACGAGGGATGGGGACCGTGGTCCCGGGGGAAGTCGAAGTCCCGGGGCTCGGTGGCCCGGGCGTAGCCCGCCGTGTCGGCGCCCCCGAGGGTCTCCACCAGGGAGAGCCGAGCGGAAGGGGGCCCGTCGGACGACGTCCCACACGCCGCCAGTCCCAGGGCGAGCCCCCACGTCACGGCGCACCGCACGCGGTCCATCACTCCCCCCTGAGCGCGGCGGCCGGCGAGGTTCGCGCCATGCGCCATGCGGGGTACAGCCCGGCCAGCAGCGCACCGACCAGCGCAAGGCCCACGGCCTCCAGCACCACGTCGGGCCCCACCTGCATGTGCAGCGTCCAGCCGAAGGAGCGCTTGTTCACCACGTAGATCATGACGGCGGAGAGGACCAGCCCCATGGGCACGGACAGCAGACCCGCCACCACGCCCATGAGCCCGGTCTGGGTGGTGACCAGGTGCCATACCTGGCGGGGGGTCAGCCCGTTGGCGCGCAGGACGCCCAGCTCGCGGGCACGCTCGAGCTCCAGAGCCATGAGTGCGCTGAGCACCGCCACGAAGGCCACGGCGAAGGCCAGGAGCCGCAGCACGGCGGTGACCTGGAACGTGCGGTCGAAGACCTCCAACGATCCCTGCCGCAGGGCGGCGTTGCTGCGCACCACCACCGACTGCCCGGGGGGTGCCCGCGCGGCGAGTCGCCGCGTGACCGCGTCCGCGTCCGCGCCCTTCTCGAGAAAGAGCCCCAACGATGTCACGCCCGGGTCGTCGAACGCCCGATCGTACCCGGCACGCCCCATCATGACCACGCCTCGATCCGACCCGTAGTCGTAGAAGATCCCGGCCACCGGGTAGCTCCGTGGGCCCGAGGGGGTGGCGAGGGCGAGGGTGTCCCCGACCTGGAGCCCCCTCCGGTACGCCAGGGGCTCGGACACCAGCACGGCGTCGCCCCGCCGGAAGGCGGAAAAGGTCCCCGGACCGCCGCCCTCCTTGAACTCGAAGGCCGCCTCGCCCCTGGGCGCCAGGTCGAGGGCGAGGAGCCGAAAGACGCCCACGCTGTCGCGCACGTCCACGTTCCGGTAGGTGCTCCACGAAGCCACTGCGGGATCCGACGTCATGGCCGCCATCGTCGCCGGGTCCAGCGTGCCGGAGGCGTGCGACGCCTGGGGGGAGGGAAGCGAGACGTACACGTCCGCCTGCAGGGTGCCACCCAACCAGCGGGTCAGCGTCCCCCGGAAGCTCTGGATCATGACCCCCAGTCCCACGGTGACCGACACGGCCACCACCAGGGCCGCCACCGCAGGGGCGGTGCGGCTCAGCGCCGTGACCACGCCACGGGAAGCCATGGCGCCCAGGATCCCACCGGCGCGCCGGAGTGGACCTCGGGCGGCTCCCGCCAGTACGACGGTGCCCAGCGGCGTGAGCAGCGCCATACCCAGGATGGCGAGGAAGAGGGCGGTGAAGCTCGCCAGGAGGTTCCGGGTCGGCACCGCCAGGAGCCCCGCTCCCGACACCAGGAGCACCGTCCCCAGCATGGCCGCCCGCGGGACCGCACGCCGAGCCGCACCCTCCACGACGGAGCGCGTCTGGGCCACACGGGGAGGCGCTGCCGCCGCTTCCCGGGCGGGAAGGAGGGCCGCGAGGAGCGTGGCGCCCACGCCCAGCGCCGCGCCCTTGAGCAGGACCGCGGGAGGAAGGGACAACCCACGCACCGAGACCACGAAATAGAGGTCGTTGATGGTGCGCGTCACCATGTGGACCAGCCCCCGCCCCAGGACGACCCCCAGGCCCAGCCCCACCACGGTTCCGGCGATGCCGATCCATGCGGCCTCGCGGAGGATGGCGGCGAGCACCTCACGGCGGGTCACTCCCAGCGCCCGCAGGCTGCCCAGGAGCTCCCGTCGTTGGACCACCGAGAAGGTCATGGCGTTGTAGATCAGGAACATCCCGAACACGAGCGCCAGCAGGCTCAGCGCCTGCAGGTTCAGGTCGAAGGCGCCGATCATGCCCTCCAGCGAGGCCGTCCGGGTCCCCGCCGGCTCCATGCGCACGCCCGGGGGGAGGAGAGCCCGGACGCGCCGGGCCGCGCGGGCGCCCTCGGCTCCGTCGGGGAGGCGGAGGTCGATCCGGCTGAGCGTGCCTTCGCTGCCCAGCACCTCCTGGGCACCGGAGATGTCCAGGACCAGGAGGTCGTGCACGCCCA
The DNA here is from genome assembly GCA_050114675.1 of Gemmatimonadota bacterium. GTDB lineage: Bacteria > Gemmatimonadota > Gemmatimonadetes > Longimicrobiales > Gaopeijiaceae > SZUA-318. The sequence continues at coordinate 6,625 of JASFRY010000065.1, forward strand.
CCTGCCCCAGGCGGTCCGACGGCTCCAGCAGTCCCACCACGGGGAGACGCCAGCTCCGCCCTTCCACCTCCACGGGAAGCGTGTCCCCCGGCGCCACGCCGGCGTCGGAGGCGGTGGCGGCCGCCATGACCACCCCGTCCCGGGTGGTGATGAGCGCCGCCACGTCCAGCCCCGGCGCACCCCCGGCCAGATAGGGCCGGAAAGGTCCCTCGGAGAAGGGATCGACACCTACGACCCGGAGCGCCATGCCGGGGAGGGACGGGCTCGTGGCCACGCCTTCCACCACCGGCGCCGACGCCTGCACGCCCGCCTCCACGCGCACCGTCCGGAAGACCGTCTCGTCCATGGAGCCCGCGGTCGCCACCAGGGAGTGGGTGGCCCGGCCCGCAACGGTCTCGGCCGAGACGCGGAACCCCTCCCGGGCGCTCTGGATGGCCAGGTCGATGGACACGACGACGGCCACTCCCAGCGCCACGCCGAGCACGGAAAGCCAGAGCTGGGCCGGGTGGCGGAGAAGATGGCGCCAGCTCGCCCGGCGCAGGAGCCTCACGACCCGACCTCTTCGATCCGGCCGTGATTCATGCGCAGGACCCGGTCCATGCGGCCTGCCAGCTCCCGGGAGTGGGTCACCACCAGGAGCGTGCGGCCGTCCTTCTGCGCCAGGTCCTCCAGGAGGTCCGCCACCCGCGCACCCGTGTCCTCGTCCAGATTTCCCGTGGGCTCGTCGGCCAGCACCATGGCGGGCTCGTGCACGAGGGCCCGCGCCACCGCCACCCGCTGCTGCTCGCCCCCGGACAGGCGATCCGGGTAGGTGTCCGCCCGTCCTTCCAGGCCCACCCGGGACAGCAACTGCCGGGCCCGCGCCTCCTCCTCCTCTCCCACCTCGCCCTTCAGCTCCACGGGAAGGAGGAGGTTCTCCAGGACCGTCCGCGTCGGCAGGAGGTTGAAGAACTGGAAGATGAACCCGATGCGATGTCGCCGGAACAGCGTGCGGTCCCGTTCGCTGAGGGCGGTGATATCGGTGCCCTCCACCCGCACCGACCCGGCGTCGGGAAGGTCGATGCCGCTGACCAGGTTCAGGAGGGTGGACTTGCCCGAGCCCGAAGGCCCCAGCACCGCCACCCGCTCGCCGGGAGCCACCACCACGTCCACCCCGTCGAGGACGAGGTGCTCGCGCTCGCCCTCCACGTAGCTCTTTCGCAGACCCGCCAGCTCCAGCGCCGGGGGGGCCGCCGTGGGCGAGGTCGAAGGGGTGGACATGAAGAGGCCTCCTGGGGAATCAGGTCAGCCCGATACCCCGGGAGGCCGACGGGTTTCCTGCCCCCGCTCCACGCCTGGCCCTTCAGTCGGCCGTGGCCTCCACCTGCTGGGGAAGCGTGGTCAGCTCCAGGACCTTGTAGCGGCGCTCTCCGGCGGGGAGCTGGACCCTCACCTCTTCGTCCACGGCCGCCCCGAGGAGGCCCCGTCCGATGGGTGACGCCATGGAGATGTGCCCCGCGTCCAGGTCGATGAAGTCCCCCGACACGATGGTGAAGTCGAAGACCTCGTCCATGTCCAGCTCCTTGACCTTCACCCTGGAGCCGAAGCCCACCCGGTCCATGGGCATCTCCTTGACGTCGATCTTGCCCAGCTCACCCATGCGCCGCGTCAGGTGGTTCAGCCGGGCCTGCACGAACTCCTGGCGTTCCTTGGCGGACTTGTATTCGGCGTTCTCGCGCAGGTCGCCGTGCTCCAGGGCGGTCTTGATGCGCTCGGGGAGCTCCACGTTGAGCTCCTCGGTGAGCCGCGAGATCTCTTCCTCGAGCTTCTGCTTGATTTCGTCCAGCATGGGGCACCGCCAGGGATGGCCGGGCGCCCGCCCCGGTGTCGCTCCGTCGCGGGCGCGCCGACAAGATGAAGGAGCGCCGCCCCGGATCGATCCGGGGCGGCGCCCGTGCTCCCATAGGATAGGAAGAGAAGCGCCGCGGCGGAAGCGTTCAGCCCCGTGCCGCCGGACGGTTCGGCCTCACTCGGAGCGCAGCGCCACCACCGGATCCACCCGTGCAGCGCGGCGCGCAGGGAGCCAGGAGGCCACCAGGGCGATGAGCACGAGCCCCGTCGCCGTGGCAGCGTAGGTCACCGGATCGTTGGCCGTGACGCCATACAGCAGGGAGGACAGGACGCGGCTCACCGCCCAGGCTCCCAGGAGTCCCACCAGCACGCCGGTGCCGGCCAGCGCCATCCCCTGCCCAATGACTTCGCGGAGCACGTTGGCAGCCGGGGCGCCCAGCGCCATGCGGACGCCGATCTCCGGGGTGCGCCGGCTCACGACGTACGAGATCACGCCGTAGATCCCCACGCTGCCCAGGAGCAGCGCGATGGCCGCCGCGATCCCCAGGAGAAGCGCCGTGAACGAGGTGGAAGCCATGGCGTCGCGCTGGACGCTCGCCATGGACCGTGGGTCCACCAGAGGCAGGCGGGGCGCGACCTCTCGCAGCGCTCCCCGCGCGGCGGCCACGTACGAGGACGGGTCCCCCCCCACATGCAGCACCACCGCAACCGAGCGTACCGGAGAGGGCGACTCGGGCCTTCCGGTGACCAGGGGCATATAGACCAGCGCCTCCGGCTCCACGTTCAGCCGCTCGAAGCGCACGTCATGCGCCACACCCACGACCTCCCACAGGGGATTCTCCTCCCCCTGACCCCGGATGCGCTTGCCCACGGCGTTCTCCCCGGGCCAGAGGTTCCGGGCCAGCGTCTCGTTCACCACCACCGAGCGTACGCCGTCGCCGGCGGCGTCCCACGTCAGATCCCGTCCCTGCGCGAGCTCGATGCCCATGGCCTCGAAGTAGCCGGGACTCACCTGCCTCACGTTGACCAACGGTCCCAACGCCCCTTCGGGCACGGGGTGCTCCTCCGCCTCCATGGGGCTCGCACTCTTGTGGTCCGTCAGCGGGACGGCCGACGTGAGGGCGGCCGACTCCACACCGGGGATCGCCGCCATCCTCTCCATCAGACGGCGGTAGAAGACGCGGGTCGTGGCGGCGTCGGGGTATTCGGCCGTCGGAAGGGACAGCCGGAACGTCAGCCGGTTCACCGCATCGAAGCCGGGATCGATGTGGCGCATGGCCGAGAAGCTCCGGGCCATGAGCCCCGAGCCCACGAGAAGCACGAGCGCGAGGGCGACCTGGGCCACCACCAGTGCGCTCCGGGCGCGGTGTCGCTCCCTCCCGGTGGTGGACGCCCGTCCTCCCTCCTTGAGCGCCCCCGAGAGGTCTCGGCGAGCGTACCCCAGGACCGGGAAGAGCCCGAAGAGCAGGCCCGAGAACACCGAGATCGCCGCGGTGAAGAGGAGCACGCTCCCGTCGATGCCGATCTCGTCGACGCGGGGAATGGAGACCGGATTCAGCGCCAGCAGCCCCTTCACGCCCACCCACGCGATGCCCAGGCCCACCAGCCCTCCGCCCAGCGCCAGCGTGAGGCTCTCGGTGAGGTAGTGGCGGACCATGTCCGCCCTGGAAGCGCCCAGCGCGGTGCGCAGCGCCTGCTCCCGCTGCCTCGCCTCGGCGCGCACCAGGAAGAGGTTGGCCACGTTGGCGCATGCGATGAGCAGGACGAAGGCCACGGTGCCCAGCAGGATCCAGAGCGCCTGGGACACATCGGAGACGTACAGGTCCTTCAACGGCTGTACGTCGGCCGTCAGCCCAGCCTGCTCCATGACCTGCCGGGAGAGCTCGTCGGGATGGGCGTCGGCGAAACGGAAGAGGAGCCGCTGCATCTCGGCCTGCACCGAGGCCACGGTGGCCCCGGGCGCCATGCGGCCGATCCCCAGGTAGCTCAGCGACCCGGTCTCGGGATCGGCAGCGTCGATCTCCATGGGCGTCCAGAGCTGGGCGTCGGTGGGGAAGCTGAAGCCCTTGGGCATCACACCCACGACGCGGCGCTGGACGCCGTCCATCTCCACCACCTGCCCCACGACGCCCGGGTCGCCTCCGAAGCGCTGCTGCCAGAGCGCGTAGCCGAGGACGGCAACCGGCTCGGCCCCGGTCCGGTCCTCCCCCACGGCGAACGCCCGCCCCAGCGCGGGCTGCACGCCCAGGACGTCGAAGAACTCCTGGGTGACCCGGGCGGCGCTGATCCTCTCGGGCTCGTTGCCCGTGATGAGGTTCACGTTGTCCTCGTTGAAGATCGCGAACGACGACAACGACCCGAAGCCGTCCAGGTAGCTCAGATACATGGCCTCCGAGTGGGGCACCACGGGGAGGTTGAGGCCCGGCGCCGTGTGGTTCGCCGACACGATCTCGTCGCTGTCGGGATAGGGGAGCGGGTTGAGAAGCACCGAGTCCACCACCGAGTAGATGGCCGTGTTGGCCCCGATGCCGATGGCCAGCGTGATCCCCGCCAGCGCCGTGAAGAACGGCTTCCTCGACAGCGTCTTGACCGCCGTCCGCACCTCCCGCCACATCCCGCCCATGCTCCACCCGTCCGTTCTCAGGGTCCATGCGTCGGGGAGCGCCCCCCACGCCTGCAGCATGCCTCCGCCGGTCGCCACCAGCTCGGCGTCCCACTCCTCCAGCCATTCCCGGCGCCGGTCCCGGGGCACCAGGAGAGACAGGAGCCTCACCCACGCGCGGCTCACCATCGTCATCCCTCCGGCGCCGGTCTCGCCGAAAGCTCCTCGAGAATCCGTCGCGCGTCGGCGAGCTTGGCTTCGGCCTCGGCCAGCGACGAGCGTCCCAGGGGCGTGAGACCGTAGGTGCGCCTCCGGGGCCGTCCCTCCTCCCGGGCGTCGTCCTCCGCCTCCCATCCCGACGTGAGGAGTCCGGCCCCCTCCAGGCGCCGCAGCGCCGGGTATACGGTACCGCTGGGCAGTCCGCACGCCTCCATGACGTCGAAGCCGTACCGGCGGCCCGACGCGACGGCCCGGAGCACCAGCGCCGTGACCTGCGTCATCCGGATCGACCCCATCTCCCCTCCATGTGCAGTTTTCTACATAGGGGCCCTACGCGGTCCACCTCGCCCTGGTTTCAGCGGGCGCAGCCCCCGGGGACCCGACCGGGAGGCGGGCACGTGAGCGCCGGTGCGGACACCCGCACCCACACCCCCGAAAACATCTGGACCGCCTTTTCCGTAAGGCACGTCAGAGGCCCGACTCCGGAGCGGGCCGGGACGACGAGGAGAGGGAGGACCCCATGTACGACGAATACGAGCGCGCCCTGACCGGAAAGCGCACCCGCAAAGGCCTTTCTCCGCTGGGATGGATCGGCGTGACGCTGGGCGTGGGCTTCGTCCTGGGCGCCGCGGGCATCGGATACGCCGTGACCCGTATGGCCCATCACGCCCAGGACATGGTGCGGCAGCTCGACGGGGTCCCGGCCGTGGCAGCGGCGCGGGTCCTCTCGCGGCTGGATGGCACCACGTCCCTGACACGCATGGAGCCCCGGGAGGGACTGCGCTTCCTCCGCAGCCTCGACAGCGGGGATCCCTCCCGCGCCCTCGTGGGCCGGCTCGTTGGGAGTGACCTGAACGTGGCTGCCGA
>JASFRY010000066.1:0-12134 GCA_050114675.1 Gemmatimonadota bacterium
AGCCACCCGGGGCTGCGTGGACTGCAAGCGGATCCTCTCGGACAACATCGTCGAGACGTTCGCGCCGTTCCGGGAGCGGGCCGCCCACTACCGGGCGCATCCCGAGGAGGTACGCAGGATCCTGGACAAGGGCGCGGAGAAGGCCCGGGCCATCGCCTCCAGCACGCTGGATGAGGTGCGTCTGCGCATGGGCCTGCAATGGAGGGAGGCGCTGAAGTAGTCCGGGCATTACCGTAGAGGAGTGGGCGGCCGACGTATGCCTGGCCGCTCTCGTCGCGGTCGTTCCCCTTCGTCGGCACACCGCCAGCGGAAGGCAATCCATGTCCGGCTTTCTCGATTGGCTCTTCGGGCTTCCCCATGCCTATCCGGAGCTCCGCCTGGACCTCCTGGCCAGGCTCTTTCTCGCGGCCCTCCTTGGTGGAGCGGTGGGCTGGGAGCGTCAACACGCCCACAAGCCCGCGGGGCTGCGCACCAACATGCTCATCTGCGTCGGTGCGGCGCTCCTGGCGGACCTGTCGCGGATCGTGGCGGCCAGCTCGACGAGCGGTCCCGCGGACCCTGGGCGCATCGCCGCCCAGGTCGTGTCGGGGATCGGGTTCCTGGGGGCGGGCACCATCATCCAGTCCCGGGGCAACGTCACGGGGCTGACCACCGCTGCCACCCTCTGGGTCGTAGCTGCCATCGGCCTGGCGGCAGGCTTCGGCGCCGAGGTCGAGGCCGTGGGCGCCACGGTGCTCGTGTTCGTCGCTCTGATTCCCCTCCGTGCCCTGGAGTCGGCGGCGCGACGCCGCGAGGAGGGCGATGACGACGGCCCGGATCCGTTGGGCCGCGACGGGGAAGCGTAGTATCTTGTCCGGACTGCCATCTCCGGGAGGTTCGACATGCAGGAGCTCTTCAAGGCCGCCATCGAGCGCGGGGCAAGCGACATCCACATCAAGACCGGTGACGTCATCCGTGCCCGGATCAACGGCGTCCTTCTGCCCCTGACCCAGCAGAAGCTCAAGCCGGACCAGGTGAAGGCGATCGCGATCAACCTCATTCCCCACGAGCGGGATCGTGAGAACTTCGACAAGATCCTCGATTACGACTGCTCCTGGGGTTTGCCGGGCATCGGACGATTTCGCGTCAACATCATGAAGCAGCGTGGCTCGCCCATGGTGGTCATGCGCGTCATCCCCATCGAGATCCCCACCTTCGAAGACCTGGGGCTGCCCCCCATCCTGGAGACTATCGCCAACCACGAGCGTGGCCTGATCCTGGTCACCGGCGTCACGGGCTCGGGAAAGAGCTCCACCATGGCGGCCATGATCAACTGGATGAACCAGCGGAAGCGGCTCCACATCGTCACGCTGGAGAACCCCATCGAGTTCCTCCACCGGGACAACCAGTGCTCCATCACCCAGCGGGACATCGGTACCGACACCGAGTCCTTCATCTCGGGCCTGCGCGCCGTGCTGCGCCAGGATCCTGACGTGATCCTCATCGGGGAGATGCGAGACAAGATCACCATCGACACGGCACTCAAGGCGGCGGAGACGGGCCACCTGGTCATCTCGACGCTCCACACCAAGAACGCCGTCCAGACCATCAGCCGCGTAATCGCCGTGTTCGATCCCGGCGAGCAGGAGATGATCCGCATCCGCCTGTCGGAGCAGCTCATGGCGGTCATCAGCCAGAGGCTGGTGCAGCGCAAGGCCGGCGGCCGGGTGGCGGCCATGGAGATCATGCCGGTGACGGCCACCATCCGTGACTGCATCCGGGACAAGGACCGCCTCGACGAGATCAGCGACCTCATCGAGGAGGGGAAGGAACACTACGGCTCCCAGACCTTCGACCAGCATCTCCAGGCCCTCGTCGAGGAGGACATCGTGGAGTTCGAGGTCGCCAAGTCTGCCGCGAACAACCCCTCGGATTTCGACCTGAAGATGAACATGTTCAACGATCCGCGCCGCGAGGCGCCGGGCCAGGGGCGGAGCCAGACGGGGATTCAGGACGAAATGAGCCATCTCTACGAGGGAAGCTGAGGAAGCCGACCATGGCCATCGATCTGCGCGGGACCTTCCTCCCGGTCACCACCCCCTTCGATCCGGTGACGGGCGACGTGGACGTGGTGGCCTTCCGGGCCAATCTGCGCACCTGGTTCGAGCACCCGCTCCGCGGGGTCCTGGTCTCCGGCTCCACGGGAGAGTCGGTCTTCCTGGACGATGGAGAGGTGACGGCGCTCGTTGCGGCCGCCAGAGACGCGCTTCCCGATGACCGCATGGTGATCGCCGGGACCGGGGCGGAGGCCACGCGCGCCGCCGTCCGGAAGGCGGAAATCGCTGCCGCCGCCGGGGCGGACGCCGTCCTGGTGTCGCCGCCGGCCTACTTCAAGGGTGCCATGACGCCGGAGGCGCTGGTCCGGCACTACCGGGCCGTGGCCGATGCGTCGCCCGTACCGGTCCTCGTCTATCAGGTGCCGCTGCGGCTCTCCACGGTGGAGCTTCCCACCGGCCTGGTGGCGGAGCTGTCCCACCACGACAACATCGTGGGGATCAAGGACTCCCGGGGGAAGCTGGAGCTGGTGGGCGAGCTGGTGGAACAGTGCGCCGACGGCTTCCAGGTGCTGGTGGGCTCGGGTGCGATCCTCTATGGCGGGCTGGAGACCGGCGCCGTGGGCGGCATCGTGGCCGTGGGTCTCATGGCGCCGGCGGAGGCGGCCGAGGTCAGCGAGGCCTTCTTCGCGGAGCGGAGGGCCGACGCGGGCCGGGTGCAGGAGCGTATCGCACCCGTCCACACCGCCATCGTGGGCGGGATGGGGGTGCCCGGCGTGAAGGCCGCCCTGGACATGCTGGGCTACCGGGGCGGCGCGCCCCGGCCGCCGCTCGTTCCGGCGTCCGATGCCCGTCGCGACGAGATCCGGACGGTGCTCGAGACGGCGGGGCTCCTGGCCACGGCGAAGACGGCCTAGTGGCCGGGACAGGACACTAGCACCCCACTGCCCGTGCCGGGCACCCTCAGCCACCACGACCCGCTGCCTCCCATCCCGGAGGCCGGCTGCAACCTCTCCGCCGGCTTTTCCGTCTCTCCCTGTGTGGGGGTTGTGCGAATGTATGCGCCACTATTTCTTACACAGTGTATGATAAACCATGGGACGACGGGATACGGACGGGCATAGCGCAGGGGCCCCGCCCGGTTGGACGTGGCTCCTGCGGTGGGTCGCGCCTCCGGATCAGCGGGAGGCCATGCTGGGGGATGCCCATGAGGAGTTCCGTCGTCGCCTGGTCCGGGACGGCCGCGCCGCGGCCGGGCGGTGGTATCGACGCCAGGCCATGCGTTCGGTGGTCCCGGGCGTAAAGCACCGGCTGCGGGTCCTGGGGGCCTCGTGGCGGAATCCTGAAGGGGAGGTGGAGCGGATGAGGGCGTGGATGAGGGATTTCACATTGGCGTTTCGGGCGCTGCGCAAGCGCCCCGGGTTCTCCCTGACCGTGCTGGTCACGTTGGCGTTGGGCATCGGCGCCACCACGGCCCTTTTCGGGGTCTTCAGGGCGGTCTTCCTCGAGCCGGTGCCGCTCCCCCATTCCGACCAGCTCGTGATCGTCATGGAGGGGGGGAGCTTCGGGTGCTGCGGGCCGGCATCGGGCCCCGACTACCTGGACTGGGCCGAGCGGAACCGGGTCTTCTCGTCCGTGGGCGCGCTGAACCCCACGGCGTTCACGCTGACCGGGTCGGACGAGCCCCAGCGCGTGTTCGGCACGTACGCCACGGCCTCGGCCTTCGACGTTGTGGGCGTCTCCCCTCTCATGGGCCGGGCGCTTGTGCCCGAGGACCAGGATGCCCCGGGCGTGGTCGTGGTGAGCTACGCACTCTGGCAATCGGCTCTGGGGGGGCGTCCGGACGTGTTGAACAGCACGTTGGAGCTGGACGGCACCCCCTATACCATCGTGGGCGTGATGCCCGAGGGCTTCGACATCCCCTCGCCGTGGGCGCAGCTCGGCGACCAGAAGCTGTACCTCCCCTTCCAGAACGACAGGCTGAAAGCGAATCGCGGCAACCACGGCTTCCCGGTGGTGGCGCGTCTGGCAGACGGTGCCACCAAGGAATCGGCCCAGTCGGACATGGACCGCATCATGCGCGAGCTCGCCGACGAATACCCCCAGACGAACGCGCAGCGCTCGGCGAAGGTGTTCACCGTGCACGAGTACCGCTACGGGAAGGCCGGTAGGCAGCTCGGGTTGATCCTCGGCGCCGCGGCCCTGGTGCTGCTCATCGCGTGCGGGAACGTGGCGGGGCTCCTGCTGGCACGCGCTGCGGGTCGGGAGACCGAGCTGGCCGTTCGGGCAGCTCTGGGCGCCAGCCGGCGCGCCGTGGTCCGGCTCCTCTTCTCGGAGGCGCTCCTCCTGGCCCTTGTGGGTGGTATCCTCGGCGTGCTCGTGGCGCTGGGGGCCGTGGACGCGTTCAAAGCCGTGCTCCCGCCCTCCATTCCCCGGGTGGACCAGATCGCCATCGACGGCTCGGCGCTGGCGTTCGCCCTGGGCGCGTCGGCGTTCACTGCTCTGGTGTTCGGGATGGTGCCGGCCCTCCTGGCGTCACGCACGAACGTGGCCGCCAACGTGAAGGAGGGAGGCTACGGGACCATGGCCCCGGCCAAAGAGCGGCTGCGGAACGCCTTCATCGTGGGCCAGATCGCTCTGGGCCTGGTGCTGGCCAACGGCGCAGCGCTCCTGGTGCGCAGCTACGCGACCCTCCGGAGCCAGGACTTCGGCTTCCAGACGGAGGGCGTCGTCACCATGGCGTTGAACCCGGCGGGACCCCGGTACCAGGATGACGGTGCATTGGTGACGTACTACGATCAGATCCTGGCGAAGGTGGGCGCCGTCCCGGGCGTCGAGCATGTCGGAACGATCTCCCGCCTGCCCCTCTTCGGCGGGAGCAACGGGAACGTGTGGGTGGAGGGAACGCCGCCGCGCCAGAACAGCGGGGAAGGGCCTCTGGTCGAGGTGACCAGCATCAACGGCGACTACTTCGAGACCATGGGCATTCCCCTCCTCAAGGGTCGGCTTCTCCAGCCGGAGGACTCGGCTTCGGCGGCGACGGGCGTCGTCATCAACCAGCGCTTCGCGGACGTCGCGTGGCCGGGCGAGAGTCCCCTGGGCAAGCGCTTCAGCTTCAACGACAATCCGCCGAACTGGCTCACCGTGGTCGGCGTGGTCGGGGACGTGCGCCAGTGGGGTCCGGAGCGGCCGACGCAGGCGCAGATGTACGTGCCCTTCGTGCGGGGGTGGACCGCCGCGGCGTACCTGACCGTCCGTACCGCGGCCGACCCCTCGGCTCTGGTACCACGGATCCGGGAGGCGGTGCTTGCCGTGGATCCGGCTCAGCCCCCCGCGGACGTGCGCATGATGAAGGACCGGGTGGACACCACCTTCGCCCAGCGGCGCTTCTACACGACGTTGGTGGCGCTCTTCGCCCTGGCTGCGCTCTTCCTTGCGGCCGCAGGCGTGTATGGTACGGTCTCCTACTACGTTGCCCGACGCGTACGCGAGCTCGGGATCCGGATGGCCCTGGGCGCCGGAGGAACCGGCATCGTGGGCCTGGTGGTGCGAAGGGGGCTGCGCCTCGCGGTGTGGGGCGTGGCCATCGGTCTGGTGGGGGTGTGGGCCAGCACCAAGGTGGTGGAGGGGCTGGTCTACGGCATCGGCGCCATGGACCCGCCTACCCTGTTGGCCGGCTGCGTCGCCCTGGCGGGCGTGGCCGTGGCGGCCTCGGTGCTGCCGGCGCTCCGGGCCGTCCGGGTCCCTCCTGTGCTGGCGCTCCGGTCCGAGTAGGATGGAGGCATGACGACGTCCACAGTGAGGTCCCATGGGTGAGTTCGAGCAGCTGGTGCTCCTGGCCGTGCTCCGGCTGGAGAACGACGCGTACGGCATGCAGGTGCGCGAGGAGATCGAGAAGCGCACCGGACGCGAGGTGTCGTACGGGGCCGTGTACACGGCTCTGGACCGACTGGAGCGGAAGGGCTACGTGAGCCACCGGATCGGCGAGTCGACGCCGGAGCGGGGAGGGCGGGCCCGGAAGTACTTCTCCGTGCAGGCCGAGGGGAGGGCGGCGCTCCGGGCCACGCAGGAGGCCCTGTCCGTCATGAGGGAGGGGGTGTCGCTGTAGCCGGCGACACCCTTCCCATCCCCCCCATGGGGGCCTAGCTTTCACCAAAGGATGCAGCAGCGAGCAGGCCTGTCCCCGAAGCGGGACAGGCCTTTTTTCTTGAGTCGAGAGGCTATGTCCGCAACGGGAAGGTGCACCGTCGTCGTCGGGTGCCAGTGGGGCGACGAGGGCAAGGGGAAGATCGTGGACGTCCTCGCCGAGGGCGCCGACATCGTGGCCCGGTACCAGGGAGGTGCCAACGCGGGACACACGGTCCACGTCGAAGACGAGGAGTTCATCCTCCACCAGATCCCCTCGGGGATCCTGCATCCAGGCAAGCGCTGCCTCCTGGGCAACGGCGTCGTGCTGGACGTGGAGCAGTTCTTCCACGAGTACGACGCCCTGGCCGCCCGGGGCATCGAGCTGGAGGGCCGGGTCGGCGTGAGTCGGCGCGCCCACGTGCTCCTTCCCTACCATCGCTTCCTCGACAGGGCGGCCGAGAGCTCGGCCGACGAGAAGATCGGCACGACCGGCCGGGGCATCGGGCCGGCGTACGAGGACAAGGCGGGACGCCGGGGCGTGCGGGTGGCCGATTTCGGCAACCGCGAGCGGTTGGACAAGCGCGTCGCCGCCGGGATGGAGCGCGTCTGCCAACGCCTGGACGAGCTGGGGCAGGGAGCGGGTGACGAGCTCCACCGCCAGATGGACGTCGCGCTGGCGTTGGGCGAGCGGCTGCTGGGCGTGGCAACCGACACGGGTCCCGAGATCACCAGCGCCCTCAAGGCCGGGAAGCGCATCCTCCTGGAGGGTGCCCAGGGCACGGCGCTGGACCTGGATCACGGCACCTACCCCTTCGTGACCTCCTCCAACACGACGGCGGCGGGGGCGGCCACGGGCACGGGCATCGGTCCCACCGTCATCGACACCGTGGTGGGCGTGGTGAAGGCGTACACGACCCGCGTGGGGGAAGGACCCCTGCCCACGGCGTTCGAGCCCGACATGGACGAGAAGGTGCGCGCCCTCGGCGGCGAGTTCGGGGCCACTACGGGCCGGCCACGGCGCTGTGGTTGGTTCGACTCGGTGCTGTCCCGGTTCGCGGCCCAGGTGAACGGGCTCACCGGCGTAGCCGTGACCAAGCTCGACGTCCTGGACACGCTTCCGGAGCTGCGCGTGGCCACGGCGTACCGCATGCCCGACGGCAGCGTGGTGGAGCACTTCCCCGCCGATACGTGGTCCCTCTCGGCCGTGGAGCCGGTCTACGAGACCCTCCCGGGGTGGGAGATGCCCACCGGCGGCGTGCGAAGGCTCCAGGACCTGCCCACCAACGCCCGTCGCTACCTGGCCCGCCTCGAGGAGCTCACCGAAGCCCCGGTGCGCTGGGTCTCGGTGGGGACCGAGCGGAGTCAGATCATCCCGGTGGCGTAGGGGTTCCTGGGGGGGAGCGAGCGGAGCGCGCTCGCTCGGGGGGTTGTCCTTGGAGAGACGGTGCAGCTCGTGGAGAGGAAGGGGCGTCACGCTCCTCGGCCTTCTCTGCATTCTGGCGCTCCCCGGCCCGAGTCTGGCTCAGTCCCGGTCCGATACGCGCTGGAGCCACGCCACCTGGGTGGACGACTTCAACTTCCTCGCCGCGAATGCCCTCGTGGGAGCGTTGACGGGCGGCGTGCTGGCTCGCCTCCACGGCCGATCGTTCGCCGGCGGCTTCACCCGGGGCGCGTTGGGAGGTGGTGTTGCCTACGTGGGCAAGCGGACCGCGGCCGCGCGCTTTTCCGGGGCCGGATTCCTGGGCCGTGAGGTGAACGCGCTTGGTGCGTCCATCACCCGCAGCGCGGCGTACGGATCGGGGATGCTGGACACGCTGGTGCTCCCCGTGGGACCCCTCCGGGTGTACCTGACGCCCCAAGACCCCGGCGGCACCGCTCTGCGTCTGGACCTGGAGGAGGCCTATTGGCTGGTCTACGGGCTCGCCGAGGACCGCCTCGATCTGGACCTGCGACGCTCCTTCTCCGCCGGCGCCTCCGTCTTCACCAGCGCCAGCCGCTTCAAGGGGCGGGACGGGGCCGTGGACGGTCAGGCGGTGGGGGGGATGATCGTCCTGAGCCGAAACCCGCGATGGGACGCACCCGCCCGGATCTTCGCCCACGAGCGTGTGCACATCCTCCAGTTCGACTTCTTCAAGCTCACCGTGGGCCAGCCCCTGGAACGCTGGGCCGTGCGGCGCCTGGGCGCAGCTGACCTCCCCCTGATGGAGCGGGTGGATCTCGGCGTCGGCCACCTTCCCCTGGTCTACCTCCTCATCGACCCGTGGCGGTACGACCGGAGTCCCCTCCAGGTCGAAGCCGAGTTCCTGGAGACCCGGTGGTGAGGCGAGCCTCCGTCATCCCGGCCCTGCTGGCGGCCCTGGGCTTCGGAGCCTGCGGCATCGACTTCGTGGATCCTTCGCTTCCGGAGGATGCGCGTCTGTCGGTGTTCCTGGACGGGGAGGATCTTTCCGACGGCGTCTTGCGCGTGACGGGTCAGCTCGTGCCGGGTGCGGGACCCTCGGGCGGGGAGCGATGGGCCGATTCGACGCTCATCGTCCTGGACGTCGCCCTCCGGGCCCGTGCCGACGAGCGTCCGACCGCCTCCGGTCTGATCTGGGACGATACGCTGGCGGTTGACCGTGCGGGCCTCGACGCCATCACGGTCGTTCCTCCCGACGTCGGTGGAATCGTGCGCCCTCCGGTGCTGGACCTCCCGGTCCGTCGGGCCGCCGCGTCCGGGAACCCCTCGGCATGGGTTCCGGGGACCGACCTGGTCCTGATCCTGGCGCCGGCAGCCGATTCCGGTCTCCCGCGGGACCAACGATGGCGCCTCGATGTCGTGGGGTGGGACGAGAACGGGGCGGAGCGCCCTCTGGCGGAGCTGGTGGCGCGTGCCCCCGTACCCGACACCCTCCGCATCGACGCCCGGTGGCTGGACACCTTCGCCCTGGACAGCCTGGAGGCGGCGCTCCGCATCAACACCCGCTGCGGCTCGGCCACCGGGGACAGCGTGTACATCGCTGACGCATCGCTTGCTCAGCGTCTGACCTGGCGCATGCCCGTGGCCGATCCGGCACCCTGAGCCACCCCGTTCACGACAACCCCGGACCTACGCGCCATGAGCCCTCCCACCCGTCTCGACGAGATCAAGGACCTGTACGCCTACAACCGGTGGGCCCACGGCGTGACGCTGGATGCCGTGGCGGCGCTGGACCCGGAACAGCTGCATCGACACGTGTCGGGGAGCTTCCAGACCATTCGTGACACGCTCCTCCACGTGCTCGCGGCGGAGTGGATCTGGCTGGAGCGGTGGCGGGGCACGTCACCCCGGACGATGCCCGAGGGATGGGCAAACCTGGACTTCGGCGACCTGCGGAGGCGCTGGGCCGAGGTGGAGGGAGCACAGGGGGCCTTCGTGGAGGGTCTCAGCGAGGCAGACCTGGACCGTGTCGTGTCCTACCGGAACACGCGGGGCGAGTCCTTTGCCCAACCCCTGTGGATGCTCCTGCGCCACGTGGTCAATCACGCCAGCTACCACCGGGGCCAGGTGGTCAGCCAGCTCCGGGAGGTGGGCGGCTCCCCCACCTCCACCGACTTCGTGCTCTATCAGCGGCTCGAGGATGCCGGAGAAGCCGGGGAGCTCACCACCCCAGCCGGTAGCTGACGCCGAGGAGAAGCACCGGACGGAACTTGGGCTGTCCCACGGCCCGGTCGGCGTCCCGATAGGTGAAGTCCTCCCGGGGATTCACGTTCTGGCCGTCGGGGCTGTAGGAGGTGTCGTGCCCCTTGAGTCGCGAGGAAAGGAAGGCCTCCGCGCCTCCCGACGCCACCAGGTCCATCTTCCAGGAGATGGGGAAGGTGGCTTCCATGCCGGCGGCGAGGCCCCAGTTCGTGCTGGTCACGTCGAAGTCCTCGTTTCCACCGACGAACTTGAAGTTCGCCTTGAAGGAGCTCCGGCGGAGTCCGACGAAGATGCTCCGCCGCGGGCCCCGGGGCACGACCACGTCGAGACCCATGTCCCAGGTGTGCCCTGACGCTACCGGGGTCCCGTTGGTGGCGGTATTGATGAAGACGCGGCGGGCATCCGCGGGCCTGCCCGGATCCACCGAGGTGTGGCCGACACGCAGCCGCACGGTGACCGGCAGTCCCTGGGCCAGAGGGTTCAACGTGCCGAACGCGGTGATGCCGAAGCCACCCTGATACCCCAGGAACCCGCCGGTTGTCAGTTGGGGCGACTGGGCCGCCAGGGGAGCGGCGACCAGGAGCACGGGCAGGGCGACGAGGGTCGATAGAAGACGCATGGACGGCTCTCCTCGGGAAACAGGACAACACCGCCGACCCCGGGACGCACGGGCGTACCGGGCACCGGTGTGCCGCGACGCATGAGCGCAACGGGCGTGCCAGACGAGGAGGTCCCGCTGCAACGCCACATGTGGGCCCGAACCCACCGGTCCGAGGCGTCAAAACATGCGCGTAGGGGGAAAGATATTCCCGGCCCCCGGAGAGAGATGTCGCGACCGCGCAACGACATGGGCGTGGCGGCTCCCGGCCCCGGGGCCCGCGCGGCGAGTGCCGAAACATCGACCTCGGGACAGGGTCGTACCCCATGGTCGTCTCCGCTTCTCGCGGGGGCCGTCCGCACGCGACGCGAGACGCGACTCCGATCCCGGGATCTCCATGCAGCTCCTCACCGACGCGCCCGTCCTGGGCAATCCCCTCCAGGCCTGGCTCCTGGCCGGGCTGGCCGCCGTCGCCGCCTACGTGGTCATCCGAATGGTGCTCTGGACCGTCCGTGTGCGGCTGGAGAAGCTGAGCGGACATACCCGCTCCTCCCTGGATGACGTGCTCACCGCGGCGCTCAAGAAGACCCGGCCGCTCCTCCTCGTCCCGGTGGCGATCCGCGTGGGCATGCTGGCCCTCACCCTGTCCCGCGCGGTCACGAACGTGGTGGGGAGCATAGCCATGCTGGCCGTGCTCCTCCAGGCGGGCTTGTGGATCAGCGCCGGCCTCACCGAGTGGGTGGGCGTACGGAGGGAGCAACGCCTCGAGGAGGACGCGGCCGGCGTGATGAGCATGAAGGTGCTGGCCGTGACGGTGCGCATCGCCCTCTGGTCCATCCTCCTCCTCCTGGCGCTGGACAACCTGGGTGTGGACGTCACGACGCTCGTGGCGGGGTTGGGCGTCGGGGGTGTGGCCGTCGCGTTGGCGGCGCAGAACATCCTGGGCGACCTGTTCGCATCGCTCTCCATCGTGCTCGACAAGCCGTTCGTCCTGGGCGATTTCCTGGTCGTCGGCGACTTTCTGGGGGCCGTCGAGGACATCGGCCTCAAGACGACACGCGTGCGGAGCCTCTCCGGCGAGCAGCTGATCTTCTCCAACGCAGATCTTCTCAAGAGCCGCATCCGCAACTACGGACGCATGTACGAGCGGAGGGTCGTGTTCAACATCGGGGTCACGTATCAGACGCCACGGGAGAAGCTGGAACGCGTCCCGGGGATGATCCGCGACGCCATCGAGGCCCAGGACCACGTGCGCTTCGATCGGGCCCACTTCAAGAGCTTCGGGGACTTCTCCCTGGTCTTCGAGGCGGTCTACTACGTGCTGGGGCCGGACTACAACCAGTACATGGACATCCGGCAGGCCATCAACCTGTCCATCCACGAGCAGTTCGAGGAGGCGAGCATCGAGTTCGCCTACCCGACCCAGCGTCTGCTCCTGGAGCCGGTGGGCGGTGCGCAGAAAGGATGGCGCACGTAGTCGCCCGGCGGGTCGTCGGGGGTACGGCCTTCTAGAGTCGCTCTGCCACCACCAGCGTCGACGGCGGCAGGTGCCACACGCACCGGGCGTCGAATCCCGCCTCGGCCAGGGCCGCCAGCTCGGCTTCCAGCGGGAGGTACGTGTCCTCCTCTGCCCACTCCTCGAAGTGACGCCACGCCTGCGCCTCCTCGATGCCGGACGAAACCATGTGGTCCGCCCAGGCCCGATACACCGCAT
>JASFRY010000067.1:0-12096 GCA_050114675.1 Gemmatimonadota bacterium
CTCGGCACCCCGGCTCCAGATCGGTGGGAAGGTGTCGTGGTCCCGGGTGAGATGGACCTCCAGGCCCGGCGTCCCCTTCAGGGCATCGGCCATGGCCAACGCCACCCCCAGCGCCACGTTCTTCTCTCGTATCCCCGACCGGCTGATGGAGCCCGGGTCCTCGCCCCCGTGTCCGGCGTCGATGACCACCACCCGGGTGCCGTCGTCGGGGTGGATGCGCGGGGAACGGGGCCGAGCCTCGGGCTGCGCCCCGCCGGCGCGATCGGAGTGGGGCGTGGACCCTCCCGTGGACGCCGCGGGGCGCGAGGGCGACTCCCCGTTCGCCCCCGCGCTCCCCGAAGGACCCGGAGACGCCCTTCCGGCCCCCGCCCCCACCGTGAGGAGCATGGCGCTCCCATCGAAGGCGTAGTGGTCCGGCAGGCGGCGCGGGAGGAAGTCGGAGAGGAGCTGGAGGGGAACCAACAGCTCTCCGTCCTCCACGTAGGGGGCGTCGGTGAGCTGCAGGACCTCATCGTCCCATCGGAAGAAGGGCGATCCGTCCGCGAGGGTCACGGTCGTGCCGTCCGGCCCGGTGAGGGTCGTCCCCCTGCCGTTCGGCGTCACCTCCCAACCCAGCGATGCCAGCTCGGACACGCGTACCGCGGCATATCCCCGCCCCCTGGCCACGGGGACCGAGCGTTCCGAGCCCGAATCCCGGACCTGCAGGTCCGGCCTCCTCTGCGCCCACAGGCCGCCAGGAGCCACGACAGCCACGAGAAGGAGGACGGCGGCCACACCGCGAGCTCGTCTCATCGCCCCCCCATGGCCCGCTGGGCCTCCCGTTCCTGCTGTTTCCGTTTCAGGGTCTCGCGCTTGTCGTAGAGCTTCTTCCCCCGCGCGAGGGCCAGGAGCACCTTGGCGTACCCCCGGGAGAAGTAGATCTCCAGCGGGATCAACGTGAGCCCCTTCTCCTCCACGCTTCCCACCAGCGCCCGGATCTCGTGCCTGTTCAGCAGGAGCTTGCGGGGCCGCAAGGGGTCCTGGTTGAAGCGGTTGGCCTGCTCGTACGGGCTGATGTGGAGGCTGTACAGCCAGACCTCCCCGTGCTCCACCCGGGCGAAGGCGTCCTGGAACGAGGCTTTTCCATCCCGCAGGGACTTGACCTCGGGCCCCTTGAGCACCATCCCCGCCTCGAAGGTGTCGAGGATCTCGTACTCGTGGCGCGCCTTGCGGTTGCGTGCCACCACCTTGCGGCCGCCTTCGTCGCTCACCCGCCCTCCCTTTCCCGGAGCTGCTCCATCGAACCGTTGCTACCCGTCATCAGTAGATGAGAACCGGGGTCCCCACCTCCACCATGTGCATCAGCGTGCGTGCCGATTCGTTCGTGAGCCGGATGCAGCCGTGGGACACGCGGCGCCGCTCCGGATCGGGATTGAGGATGAGCTGGGGCTGGTTGGTACCATGGATGGCGATCCCGTCCCCCAGGTAGATGGCCGTGCTGCCCATCACCCCCCGCATGAGCCGCGCCGGACTGTTCTCCGGCGGGATGGGAAGCCCCTTCTCCACGTAGTGCCAGTCGGGCGCCTCCCAGAGGGGGTCCTTCTCCATGCGCTGGATGCGGAACATCCCCCGCGGGGTGGAGAACTTCCAGCGATGCCGTCCGCGGTCCAGGCGGAAGCCCGTCCCCGTGCCCGCCGGCGCAGACCAGACGGCGCGGTTCCCGTCGAACACGAATACGCGGTTCTCGGCCAGGTGCACCACCACATAGCGTCCTCCCTGGGGCACCAGGGGACGATCGGTGACCACCGGCCGCTCCATGACCTCGGAGCGGAAGCGCACCTCCCCGCCATCGGCTGGAAACGTCTCCTGGGCTGCCACGCCATGCGGGACGGAGCCGAGGACGACGAGCGCCCCGAGGAGGGACAGGAGCCTCACGCCGGGTCTCCGTTCAGGGTGGAGTGGAGCTGCACCGAGCTGGCCTTTCTCATGGTGTACACCTGGGCGACTTCGCCGCCCAGGATAAACACTAGGGCCTCGTAATAGATCCAGAAGAAGAGCACCGCCACGGTAGCCAGATTCCCCCACGTGGAGGAGTAGTCCGCCACGTCGGTCGCGTACCAGGAGAAGCCCTGTTTGAGCGCCTCGTGCGCCACCGCGGCAAAGGTGGCAGCGACCAGGGCCGTGGGCCAGGGGATGCGACGGGCGGGGAGGTACCGGTACACCACGAAGAAGAGGGCCCAGATGGACACGAGCGCCACGGCGTGCCCCAGGAGCCACTGGGCAAGGCCGATGGTGGTAGGCTCCAGTCCCAGGAAACCCACGCCGTACTCCAGGACGGCTTCCAGGGAGATGGTGACACCCAGGTTCAGGGTGAGAAGCACCACGCCGATCACCACCACCTGGACGTCGAAGACCTTGCCGCGCACGATCCCGCGGCTGTGCGCCACGTCGAAGATCTCACGCAGCACCAGGCGCAGGGTCCCCACCAGGCGCGTGGCGAGCCAGACGAAGAGGGCCGCGCCCAGCAGCGTGAAACCCGAGCGGCGGGCCATGACGCCCGACACCACGGCACGGGCGGTCTGGGAGAGGTCCATCCCCGAGGCGCCCTGAGGCAGGTTCTCGGCCAGGAGCGAGACGATGCCCTGAACGGGGTCCCCGACCCGGGTGGACAGGACGTAGCCGGTGAGCCCGATCCCCAACAGCGCCAGGGGGATGGCGGCGACCAGGAGGTTGAAGGACACCGCGCTGGCCATGAAGAAGATTTCGTCCTCCTCCGCCTTGGTCCAAAGGCGACGGAGGAACTCCCACGCGCGATGGCCTCGTCCGGACGCGGGACTCACGAGGCCGGGTGATCGCCGTGGCTCAGGCTCAGGCGTCGTCCTCCCGATCCTCGTCGGCGCCCTCGGTCACGGCCTCCCGCGCCGCATCGATGCCTGCGCGGTATGCGGCCTTGGATCGCTCGAGCTTCCGCTCCAGCTCGTCACGGGCGTCCACGGCGGCCTGGCGACCCGCTTCCACGGCACCTTTCACGCCCTCGACACGGGTGTGGATTCCCTCCCGCGCGTTGTCCAGGCGACCCTCGAGCTGCTTCTGGGCGTCGCGTACCCGCTCCTCGGCGGCGGCCTTGAGCTTGCGGGCGCGCTCCTTCAGCTCCTCCTGGGTCTCCTCGCCGCTCTTGGGCGCGAAGAGGAGGGCCAGTCCGGCGCCCAGAAGGGCCCCCACGAAGAAGGAGCCGAGACCGGCGCCACCGCCGTCCCGGACGATGACAACGCGCGTGGCTTCGTCGTGATCACTCATGTTTGTTTCCTCCCGTATCAGGAAGGTAATGAGCCTCTGCGGGCGCGGCGAGGCTCGTTTCTCTCGATCTCAGGATGCCGACGGACGTGGCTCGGATCAGGCCGTGCGGCCCGGATCCCCCGGGTCCAGCTCCGGAACGTCGTAGCCGGTGCGACCCATGAGCCCGTACGTGAGCGTCTTACCCAGCTCCACCCCGGGCTGGTCCAACGGATCCACACCGTAGAGGGCTCCGGCGTAGACGGTGGCCACCTCCAGGAGCATGAAGAGCTGTCCCAAGGATCGGGCGTCCACGGCGGGGAGTGCCAGGGTCGCACTGGGCCGTCCCTCCCGGCGGAGTGCCTCCGACGTGGCACGACGCTCGGCGTCCAGCAGCTCCCCCAGGGAGTGTCCGCCCAGGTAGGACAGCGACGGGATGCCCGGGTGCCGGTCGGGGATGGTCACGTCCGGGCCCCGGTCCTCCACCGATACGAAGAGGAGCACCTTGTCGTGGGGCCCCTCCATGAAGAGCTGGAGGAGCGAGTGCTGATCGGTGGCGCCCACCGACGCCATGGGCGTCGGGCCCGTGGGGTGGGGCTGCCCATCGAGGCGCCGCGCCTTCCCCAGGGACTCTGCCCAGAGCTGCTGGTACCACAGCGCTACGGATCGGAGTCGGTCCGCATAGGGCATGAGCACGTGGATGTGCCGCCCCTGCTCGCTGTCGGCCGCGTGGAGGAGGGTGGCCAGGATTCCCGCCGGATTGGCCGAGAGCTCCGGCGCGCGGCACCGGGCCTCCATGGCCCCGGCCCCTTCCAGGAGCGCGTCCACATCCACACCGCACACCGCGGCGGGGACCAGGCCCACGGGAGACAGGACGCTGAAGCGCCCCCCCACGTTGCCTGGGACCGGTGCCGCCGGGATGCCCTCGGCCTCGGCGATCTGGCGCAAGGCGCCCCGGCCCGGATCGGTGGTGAAGAGGAAGTGCCCACGGCCGTGGTCGTCCCCCACGCCCTCCTCCATCCAGGCCCTCGCCACCAGGTACTGGGCCATGGTCTCGGCGGTGGAGCCCGACTTGCTGACCACGTTGAAGAGGGTCTTGGCCGGGTCCAGGCGGTTCAGGAGGCGACCGAAGGTGTGCGGGTCGGGGTTGTCCACCACGTGGAGCCGGGGAAAGTGTTCCCGCTCCTCGTCGGAGCGCTCGTTCCAGTAGGGACCCAGAAGCGCGTCGCGCAGCGCCACCGCGCCGAGGCCGGAGCCGCCGATCCCCAGCACCACGACGTCCTCGAACCACTGGCCGAAGCCCTCGGCCAGCTCCTTCACGCGGGCCACGGTCTCGGTGGCGTAGGGAAGGTCGAAAAAGCCCATGTCGCCCGAGGCCCGTCTCGCCTCCACCTGTTGGTGGGCCGCACGGAAGCGGTCGGCCAGCTCCCCCTCCAGCCGGGCCGGGTCGATCCCGCCGGCCACGTGGGGAGCGAGAAGGTTGCTGTAATGCACGCGCACGTCGCGGTCAGCCATGGTCGTCCACCTCGATGGAGAGTCCGTCGTAGGCCGGCTCCACGCCCTCGGGCAGACGCTCGAGGAGCTCGGCGTGGGTGACCCTGTGGGTGAGATGCGTGAGGAACGTCCTGCGCGCGCCCACGGCACGGGCCGCCTCCACCGCCTCCTCCACGTTGAAGTGGGAGGGGTGCGGCCGTCCGAACCAGAGGGCGTTGAGCACCAGCACATCGACGCCCCGAAGTGCCTCCAGCGTCTTCGGCGGAAGGAGCTTGCCGTCGGTGATATACCCCAGTCCACCGACGCGGAAGCCGTATACCTGCACGAAGCCGTGGGGCACCATCACCGGTATGAAGCTCCGCCCCAGGATCTCCACCGGCTCGTAGGGACGCAGGTCCTCCAGGTGCACCCGGGGCTTGGCGCTGCCCTTCACGGGCTGATAGCCCTCGTCGAAGATGTATTCGAAGTACCCCGCCATCCGCTCGTGGTATTCCGTCCCGGCCCACGCGGGCAGGCCGCCCTGACGAACCGTGAAGACCCGGAGATCGTCGATCCCGTGAACGTGATCCGCGTGGATATGGGTGAACCACACCGCGTCGATGCGGTCCACGCCGGCCGCCAGGAGCTGGAGGCGCAGCTCGGGCGGCGTGTCCACCAGGAGCCGCCCCTCCCCCGTCTCCACCAGGGCACCGTGCCGCGTACGCCGGTCGCGGGGATCGTCGGAGGTGCACGCCGCGCAGTCGCATCCCACCACCGGGATCCCGAAGGATGTGCCTGTGCCGAGGAAGGTGAGCTTCATGGTCGCGGGGCCGGGGTCTACAGATGCTCGAGGCGCATGGTGTTGGTGGTGCCGGACTCGTGGAAGGGGAAGCCCGAGGTCACCACCACCGAGGCACCGCGATCGCCCTCGCCGGTGTGGACGATGGCATCGCGACCCACGGCGGTCAGGGCTTCGTACGTCACGTAGTCCACGTCGGCAAGCACCGGGTGCACCCCCCACACGGCCGAGAGCTGGCGATACGTGCTGGGGTCCGTCGTCACCGCGAAGACGGGGACGGGGGGGCGGTAGCTCGAAACCAGCCGGGCGGTGAATCCGGAGCGCGTCACCACCATGATGGCCGGAGCGCTGACCTGCCGGGCGGCGTCGACGGTGGCGGCCGCCACGGCGTGCTCCCGGGCGGTTGCGCCTCCCCGTGCCCGGGAGCCGGGTCGGGTCACGTAGCGTGGGCCCCGCTCGAGCACGCCGCTGCGCTCGATCTCCCGTGCGATCCTCCGCAGCGCCTCCAGTGCCTGGAGAGGGTAGCGGCCCACCGCCGTCTCCCCGGAGAGCATCACCGCGTCGCTGCCGTCCAGGAGCGCGTTGGCCACGTCGGAGGCCTCGGCCCGGGTGGGCCTCGGGTGCTCGATCATGGACTCGAGCATCTGGGTGGCCGTGATGACCGGACGCCCATAGTAGTTGGCGAGCTGCACGATGCGCTTCTGCGCCAGCGGGACGCGCTCGAACGGCAGCTCCACCCCCAGGTCCCCCCGGGCCACCATCACGGCGTCGGTCTCGGGCAGGATCTCCTCGATGACCTGGAGGGCCTGCACCTTCTCGATCTTGGCTACCACCAACGCGCGGCCGCCCACCCGTTCCTTCAGGTCGATGACGTCGGAGGCCTTGCGGACGAAGGAGAGGCCCACGTACTCCACGCCCAGCTCCAGCGCGAAATCCAGGTCCGCCAGGTCCTTCTCCGTGAGGGACGGCGTCTTCACGGTGACGTTGGGGAGGTTGATGCCCTTGCGGCTCTTGAGCGTGCCGCCCCGCACCACCTCGAGGCGGGTGCGATCACCATCGGTGCCCACACAGCGCAACTCGAGCAGTCCGTCGTCCAGGAGGACCGACTTCCCCTCGTCGATCTCCTCGGCCAGAGGCGCGTAGTTGGTGGGGATCTCCCCGGGCTTCGCCGACGCCATGGGCGCCATGACCACGGTCTCGCCGCGCTCCAGCTCCATGGGCTCGTCCAGGTCTCCCACCCGGATCTTCGGACCGGCCAGGTCCACCAGGATGGCGACGGGGCGCCGCACCTTCTCCGCGGCCGTCCGCACCGCCTCCGCGGCCTTCCGGTGACCCTCGTGGGATCCGTGGGACATGTTGATCCTGGCCATGTCCATGCCCTGCTCCACCATGGAGTGGATGATGTCAGGGGAGGAGCTGGCCGGGCCCAGCGTGCACACGAGCTTGGTGCGGAGCATCGATGACCGGAGGAAGTTGTTTGCGGGGGGTCGACGTCCGAATTGTCGCGGAGCCCGGTGGGGTGAGCAAGCGCCGGGGGCTTGTGGCGGGGCCCCTTCGACGCTTCTTTTTCGCGCCGATCCGGTCTTCGCCGGACCTGCCTGGTCCTGAGTACCCACCGAGCCAATGTCCTACAGCCACGTCCGGCAGCCTTCGGAAGCCGAAGGGCTCGCCCGAGACCTCCGTTCCTCGCCGCGCTTCGCCCTCGACTGCGAGGCGGCGGGATTCCATCGCTACTCCGACCGTCTGTGCCTCCTGCAGATCACGACGGCGTCGGCCACCTACATCGTGGATCCGCTGGCTTTCGATCCGTCGGACCTGCTTCGGGACCCCCTGGAGGACCCCGAGGTGGAGATCGTCATGCATGGCGCGGATTTCGACCTGCGCCTCCTGGCCCGGGACCTGAACATCCGCATGCGGGGACTGTTCGACACACAGGTGGCCGCGGCGCTCCTCGGGGAGTCGTCCCTGGGGCTCCAGGCACTGCTGGAGAGCCGTCTGGGCGTGTCGCTCTCCAAGAAGTATCAGCGCGCCGACTGGGCGCGTCGCCCCCTGAAGGACGACATGCTCGACTACGCCGCGGACGACACCCGCTACCTCTTGCGCCTCGCCGACGTCCTGGTAGACGAGCTCCGCGAGGCCGAGCGGGAGCATTGGGCCGAGGAGGAGTGCAGGGCCCTGGAGGACGCGGTGCTGGCCAGGAACGACGAGGAGGAGGAGCCCGAGGACCCGGTGACCCGGGTCAAGGGTGCCCGGGACCTGAGCCCCCGGGAGGTCACGGCGCTGCGCGAGGCCCTGGAGTGGCGGGACGCGTTGGCCCGGGAGCGTGACCGCGCCACGTTCCGTGTCGTGGGAGACCAGCCCCTGGTGGAGGCGGTGCTGCGGCGTCCCCTGGACCAGCGTGAGCTGGCGGACATCAAGGGATTCCCGCGCGGGCTGGCACGGGCCGGAGGGGATGAGCTTCTCCGACGCTTCGACCACGTGGCCCAGCTCCCCGACGAGGAGCTCGAGCCCTATCCCCGCAACGAACGGAAGGGACCCGGCCGGCCGGCGCCCGAGGTCGAGGAGCTGGCCGAAGCCCTCAAGCAGGTGCGAAACCGGAGTGCCTCGTCGCTGGGGCTCGACCGGGGCACGCTGCTCCCCAACTCCTCTCTCGCGGCCATCGCCCTCGCCCATCCCACGAGTCTGGACGGGCTGCGGCGCGTGGACGGAATCCGAGCCTGGCAGGTGGAGGCGATGGGGGACGCGCTGCTGAAGGTCCTCACGAAGAAGTGAGGGCGTGGCGCGCGGCGGCTTGCGACCTGCTGAAGCAAGAGGAGCCCGGCGCCTCCGCGGAGGCGCCGGGCTCACGGCAATCGGGGCGCGGGCGGGCCGCCCGTCTTGTCCGGCTCCCTCAGGGGCCGCTCAGGCCGCGTCCTCTTCCTTGAGCTTGCAGTCGATGCAATACCGCGCGTGCGGTAGCGCGTCGAGACGCTCGAAGCCCACGTCGTTCCCGCAGGTGTGGCACTGCCCGAAGGTCTTGGGCTCGTTGTAGAGGCGACGGAGCGCCTCCTCCAGCCGATAGAGGTAGCGCCCTTCCTTCGTGGCGAAGACCGCCGCCTTCTCCCGCTCCATGGCCTCGGTGCCCTGATCGGCCATGTGGTCTGTGTAGGCGGCGAGGTCCGAATCCGCGGACTCACGATCCGCCTTGGCCATTTCATCGAAGAGGCCCAGGGCTTTCAGAGCCCGGGCGCGCTCGTCCAGGAGCCGCTTCTCGATGTGGGCGAGTTGCTTCTTGGTCAAAGGCATGATCCAAACTCGAAGACTGCCGGGGTAGAATTAGCCATGAAACGTAATCACCACCTGCACGGTCGTCTACGGGGTCGCCCCAAGCACGCCGCGCGCGCGGCGAGCCGGCGACGAGGCCCGCGGGGCCGTGCGGACACGGTCACCATCGGACCAGCGCCGATCCCCACGTGAAGCCGGACCCGAACGTCACCATGCACAGGAGGTCGCCGCGGTCGAGTCGGCCCCCACGTACCGACTCGGCCAGGGCGATGGGGATGGTGGCCGCGGTGGTGTTGCCGTAGCGCTCGATGTTGCTGACGACCCGGTCTTCGGCGAGTCCCAGCCGGCGCTGGACCATCTGGGTGATCCGCAGGTTGGCCTGGTGGGGGATGACCAGGTCCAGGTCGTCGGTGGTGAGGCCGTTGGCCGCCAGGGCCTCCTTCACCGCCTCGGGCATGCGCACCACGGCGTGCTTGAAGACCTCGCGGCCTTCCATGGTCGGGTAGTGCCGCGCCTCCTCCATGATCTCCTTGGTGATGCGCGGGTGGTGCTTGCTGGACGCGTACTCCGTCCACAGAACCTCGGCGTGC
The DNA here is from genome assembly GCA_050114675.1 of Gemmatimonadota bacterium. Classification (GTDB taxonomy): domain Bacteria; phylum Gemmatimonadota; class Gemmatimonadetes; order Longimicrobiales; family Gaopeijiaceae; genus SZUA-318. The sequence continues at coordinate 9,379 of JASFRY010000067.1, forward strand.
CTGCCGTCGGCATGGATGTGGGTAGAGAGGACCCCCCGATCCTCTTCGTCGGTGGCGGTGAGCACCGCCGCACCGGCACCGTCGCCGAACAACACCGCGATGTCCCGGCCCCGGGTCGTGAGATCCAGACCCGTGGAATGGATCTCCACGCCCACCAGAAGCACGTTCCGGTACTGTCCCGCCCGGATCAGGGCATCGGCCACGGTGAGGCCGTAGAGGAACCCCGAGCACTGCGCCCTGATGTCGATGGCCGGGATGCCCGGCAGGCCCAGCTCACGCTGAAGGAAGACGCCGGTCCCCGGGAAGAAGTGGTCGGGACTGAGGGTGGCCAGGACGATGGCTTCCACGTCGCCGGCTTCCATCCCCGCCTCCTCCAGCGCCATGAGGCTGGCGCTGCGGGCCATGTCGGCACCGCTGGTGCCCTCGTCCACCCATCGACGCTCGCGGATCCCCGTGCGCTCGACGATCCACTCGTCGGAGGTGTCCATGAGATGCGTGAGCTCCTCATTGGTCACCACGCGGTCAGGCACGTAGTAGCCGGTTCCTGCGAAAGCGGTACGGGGCACGGTCGACTCCGGGTTGGGCTCCTGGGAACCTCTGGGGGAACCTGGGCACAAGGGAGGGTCGGACCCCGGTCGGCGCGCACGGGTATTGGGGCGCCGGGCACGAGCCGGAATCCAATAGAAGATATGACATCATGGCCGACGACACGATCCACTGCCGGCGCTGCGGCGAGGATGCTCCGCGCTTGGAGCGCGCGCCCTTCAAGACCGACCTGGGGCAGCGCATCGTCCAGGAGATCTGCGCCAACTGTTGGAAGGACTGGCTCCAGCACCAGACCCTCCTCATCAACCACTACGGCCTGGATCCCAGAGATCCGAAGGCTCGCGCCTTCCTCTACGAGCAGGTGGAGCAGGTCCTTCTGGGTGAAGGACAGGCCGAGCAGGTGGATACGACCCAGCAGGGTAGCATCGAGTGGTGAGCACGCCCGAGCCGCCATGACCGGCTCCGGGCTGCGGTAGCCGGATCTCGGGCCCCCACACCCCGGCTCAGCCGCCGACGTCGCCCCGCGCTCGAGGCGCGCCACTCCCGGCCCCCGCCACCAACCCCAGCTTCTCTGCGCACGCCCGGTCCCACTCGAGGCGCACGAGGATCTGGGGAGGCATGCGCGCCAGGATGCCCACATCCCGGGGGCAACGCTCCTCCAGCAGGTTGAGGGCGTCCCCATGCACCTGCCCTCCCTGCTCCAGGAGGACGTGGTTCACGCCGGCGTTCCACCACAGCGCGAGCTGCTCCTCCGGCGTTCCCCACACCGGCGCCTCCTCGTCCTCGGCCCGGGGCGTGAACCGGGCACTGGGCACCGAAAGCCATCCGCCGTGCAGGTGGAGTGCGGCCCAGAACTCGGGGGCGCCCACCACGGCGTCGGGCGGCGCGGTGCGCTTCAGCGCCTCCACGGCGGCGGCCATGCGCTTCGCCCGAAGCTGGTAGCCCGCCACGGCCCACCCCCGCTCGGCCCGGCTCGCCGTGACCACCGCGTAGGCCCCCACCCACGCAAACGCCACAGCGCCCACCGCCCACCGCATGGGCGAGCGCGCCGCGCGCCGACCGAGTTCCAGGAACCCGAAGGACACGGCCATGACCATCCAGGGGTGCAGGGGCGCCACCAGGCGGCGGTCCACGAAGGGCCACACCAGGAGCATGGCCAGGTACGCCAGGATCACCCACGGCACCGGAGGGAGGACCCGGCCGAGGCGCACACCACCCACTACCGCGAGGAGCGCCAGGGGCACCGCGGCGATCCAGAGCCACACGCTCCAGAGCCCGGGCACGAGGAGGGCGGCCACGCGGGCGGCGACCGCTGCCGCGTGAGGTCCCAGGTCGTGGAGAAAGGCGGCCCGGGCGCCCAGCACCTGGGCGAGGAGCCATCCGCCATAGGGCCCCAGCACGTCGCGCATGCCCTCCGGGATCTCCGGCGCCCGGGCCGATGCCCAGATGCCCCAGCCCACGGCGGCGACCACGGCGGGAGCACAGACGGCCAGGGTGACCCGGACACCGCGCCGGAGAAGGAGGGCCGCCCCGAAGGCCAGGACCAGGGCGGCCGCGGCGGAGCGGGTGAGCATGGCGACGGCGAGGATGACGGCGAGCCATACCGCACCGCGTCGGTCGTCCGGCCTGGACGCGGCGACCCACGCCGCCAGGGCACCCGCCCCCAGCAGGTAGAAGAGGGCCTCGGAGAGGGGCACCAGCGCCGGCTGCCACACGTCGGCGGAGACGAAGGCGAGGCCCGCGATGCCGACAGCCACGGAGCGTCGCAGGCCGGCGCCCCGGTGAAGCGCCCACGCGGCGAGTCCACCCGCCGCTGCCACCATGGCCAGGTTCAGGAGCTCGGCGGCCAGCGTCACCGGACCGATTCCCCGGAAGACCAGCCAAAGGGTGGCCAGAAGGGCCGGATATCCCGGCGGGAACTTCACGGCGGGCGGGCTCCCGGGAACGCCGGCGTAGCGCAGCCCCTGTCCACCCGCCAGAGCCTTTCCGATGAGCATGTAGACGCCGTCGTCATTCCACACGCCGGCGGGAATGGGGCGCCAGAAAGACAGCCCCACGGCGAGAAGGCCCAGCGACAGGAGGAGGAAGGGCCACGCCTCGGAGGTCAGCGCGCCGCCGCCCCCTTCGAGGCCGTCCGTCGGGGGCAGGCCTGAGGAGCCAGGGGTGTCCGGC
>JASFRY010000068.1:0-12092 GCA_050114675.1 Gemmatimonadota bacterium
GTAGGATCCCTCGTCGAGGTCGGGAAGAGCCTTCTGGAACGGTCGTGCCAGGTGCTCGCCAGCCAGGATACGGAGGTGGGTGTCGTCCACCAGGGTGCGCGCCCGCTCCACCGTGTCGACGATGAGGGGCCGCGCGCTGGCGAGGGGGAGGAGCTGCTTGGGACGGGACGGCGTGCTCACCGGCCAGAACCGCGACCCGATGCCCCCGGCGAGGATCACGATCCAGAGGTTGGGCTCAACGCTGGGCGACAATTTCCTGGATGCGTGCAAGGAGCTTCTTCGGGCTGAAAGGCTTGGTGAGGAAGTCGTCGGCTCCTGCTGCCAGGGCGGCCTCGCGGTCGGTATCCTGGCCTTTGGCCGTGAGGATGATCACAGGCGCGTGGCGGTAGCGCGGATCGGTCCGGATGCGTGCCAGCACTTCCAGGCCGCTGGCGCCGGGCATCATGAGGTCCAGGATGAAGGCGTCGATGCCGTCCACGGCTTCGACCCTGTCCAACGCCTCGGTTCCGTCGGCTGCTTCCACGATGTCGAAGGGGGCGTTGGCGAGGAGCGCCACGAGAATCCGCCGGATGTGGGGCTCGTCGTCGGCGACGAGGATTTTCCCGCGGGGGGGAAGGGTGGGCTCGGCGTCCATCGGACCTCGTATTCGGCGACTCGGGGCATGCGTTGCCCCGGTGGGGTTCGGGTCCACCGGGGCATGCCGCCGGGACCCTCCACAGTGGCCGGGGAACCTACCCGTCACGGGGGGTTAAGTCAAGCAACGACGGGGCTTTTCAGGGTTGACACCCCCATCCCGTCTCCGGCAGTTTTCCCTGCTACGCCGGCAGCACGCACCCTCGGAGGTCAGACGCAGCCATGAGCACCACAGATCTACGCCGCGGCGCCAGGACCCGCGGGCGCGCCTTCCTCCTGGGCGCTGCGCTGGCGGTGGCGGGGGTCGCGGGGATGACCGCGTGCGGTCAGGACCCCTTTGCCATCAAATGGTCGACGTCCCCGGACACGGCGACGCTCTACTCACTGGCACGGCCCGAGCTGGGGCTGCCTTCCGGGTTCGACTTCCACGAGTACTACAACTACCGGGGACCGGTGCACGTGGAGCGCATCAACGCCACGGGCAGATGGGACGTCGCCCTCGACACCCGAGGCGGCTCCCTGGTCCTCCTCCCCCCGGGTGCCCTGGGGATCCAGTCCAAGGCGCGGGTCGTCGAGCTTCCGGGAAGGACCTTCGACGAGGTGGTGGAAGCACCGGCGGACACCACGCTGTATTCGGCGACCGAGCCGGTCCCGGTGCGCATGGGATCCGTCTACGTGGTGCGCAGCAACCAGGTGACCGGCTCCTTCGGCACGCGCTGCGTATACTATGCGAAGCTCGAGCCCCTGGAGATCGACGTGCCCGAGGGGACGCTGCTCTTCGTCTTCGACTCCAGCCCGGTGTGCAACGACCGGAGCCTGATCGGCAACCGGAACTGACGTCGCTGCGCCCCTTCTCCCCCCGAACCCTCTTCGCCACCCGCCCATGCTCGACATCCGTCGTCTCCGGTACGAAGCCCAGGAGGTCAAGCGTGCCCTTTCCCGGAGGGGAGATGATGCGTACGACGCCCTGGTGGAGGAAGTCCGGGCGCTGGACGAGGCCCGGCGGGATTTCATCGGACAGGTCAACGATCTGAAGGCGGAGCGGAACGAAGCGTCGAAGAAGATCGGTGAGCTGAAGCGACGGGGAGAGGACGCGGACGACCTCATCACGTCCATGCGCCAGGTGGGCGCCCGCATCGCCGAGCTGGATGAGGCGGTCAAGGCCCACGAGGCCCGCATCGACGATATCCTCCTGTCGGTGCCCAACCTCCCCCTGGACGAGGTGCCCGAGGGCGGCGAGGAGGCCAACGAGGTCGTCTCGGTCTGGGGCGAGCCGCGGGACGTCCCGTTCACACCGCGTCCCCACTGGGAGCTGGGGGAGACTCTGGGGATCCTGGATCTCCCGCGAGGCGCCAAGATCAGCGGGTCGGGCTTCCCGGTGCTCCGTGGCATGGGCGCCCGGCTGCAGCGGGGGCTCATCAACTTCTTCCTGGACGTGCACACCGGCGAGCACGGATACGAGGAGCTCCGCGTCCCCTACCTGGTGACCGCCGAGACCCTCACGGGCACGGGACAGCTTCCCAAGTTCGCCGAGGAGTCCTACCAGACCGAGCGCGACGACCTCTGGCTCATTCCCACGGCCGAGGTGCCCGTCACCAACCTCCACCGGGACGAGCTCCTGTCCGCCGAGGATCTTCCGGTCAGGTACACGGCGTATTCACCCTGCTTCCGACGCGAGGCGGGAGCGGCGGGAAAGGACACCCGGGGCCTTCTCCGCGTGCACCAGTTCGACAAGGTGGAGCTCGTCCGCTATGAGGCCCCCGAACGCAGCCGGGAGGCCCTGGAGGAGCTGACCCGGGAGGCCGAGACGCTTCTGGAGCGCCTCGGGCTCCGCTACCGGCGGCTCCTGCTGGCCACCGGGGACCTGGGCTTCAGCAGCGCCATGACGTACGATCTGGAGGTGTGGGCGCCCGGCGTGGGGGCCTGGCTCGAAGTGTCGAGCTGCTCGGTGTTCACCGACTACCAGGCCCGGCGCGCCAACCTTCGCTATCGGCCCGCCCACGGTGAGAAGCCCGAGTTCGTGCATACCCTCAACGGCTCGGGCCTTGCGCTGCCGCGCGTGGTGGCGGCGATTCTGGAGACGTATCAGGAGGAGGACGGGAGCGTGGTGCTCCCGGAGGTGCTGCGGCCCTACGTGGGACAGGACCGCTTGACGCCACCGGCGTGACGGCCGGCCTCCGGTCCCCGGACTGGCTCGGACAGGCGCATGCCCCGGATCAAATGGCCCGTCGCCCTGGCGACGCTCTTCGTGGTTCTGCTGGGGTGGTACATCATCTACACCCAGCAGATCTACCGGGCCCTCCAGGCTGACGCCGAGACCCTCACGGAGATCTTCTCCCAGGTTCAGGCGGGTCTGACCGATCCCGACCCGGCGGCTGCCGACGCGGCGCTCTACCGTCTCCAGACCATCGTGCGTGAATCCCAGGTGCCGCTGGTGCTCACCGGCCCCGGAGACACGATCCTGAGCGCCGAGAACATCCCCTTCGAGGTGGAGCTGGATACGCCCGAGGGACAGCGGCGCATGCGCCAGTACATCCGGCGTCTCGACGCCCGCCACCCCCCGGTGGGCAACCCCCAGATCCAGCACATCCACTTCGGAGACACGCCCGAGGTGCGGCGGCTCCGCTATATCCCCTGGTTCCTGGTGGGCGGCCTGCTCCTCACCACGCTCCTGGGGTTCGTCATGATCCGCACCCAGCGCCGGGCCGAGAGCGAGCGGGCGTGGACCTCCATGGCCCGGGAGCTCGCCCATCAGCTCGGCACGCCGCTGTCGTCGCTCCAGGGGTGGCTCGAGGTGCTCAAGCTCCCGCACCGGGAGCGCCCCGCGTCGCTGGCCGACGCCGACGTGGCCGATGCCATCGAAGAGGATCTGGAGCGGCTCGAGCGCATCAGCCACCGGTTCGAGCTCATCGGTCGGGAGCCCGAGCTCGAGAGCCTCTCGCTGCGCAAGGTGGTGCGCGACCTGGAGCGCTATTTGGCCGCCCGCCTGCCTCGGCTAGGTAGGGGGGTGGATCTCATCGTCGACGTCCCCGAGACGCTGCCGCCCGTTCAGGGCAACGAGGTGCTCCTGGTCTGGGCCATGGAAAACGTGGTGAAGAACGCCCTCGATGCGCTGGCGGGACGGGGGGGACGCATCACCATCTACGCCCGGGAGATCGGAGGCCGGTGGGTGAGCCTGCGCATCCGGGACTCCGGGCCGGGGGTTGACCCGGAGATCCGTGATCGGATCTTCGATCCCGGGGTGACGACCAAGTCCGGCGGCTGGGGCGTCGGCCTGGCGCTGTCGCGCCGAATCGTGGAAGGCGTCCACAAGGGCCGCATCGAGCTCCTGGACGCCACCGAGGGAACCACCTTCCAGATCCGACTGCCTGTGGCCGATGCCTGACAAGCCCTCCCTCTTCGACGCCACGTCACATCTGGAGGGCCTGAACCCGGAGCAGCGGGAGGCCACGGAGCACTTCGAAGGACCCATTCTGGTCCTGGCGGGCGCAGGCTCGGGCAAGACCCGGGTCCTGACCGCACGCGTCTGCCACCTGATCCGGAAGCACGGCGTGGCGCCGGACCGGATCCTGGCGGTGACGTTCACCAACAAGGCCGCCGGGGAGATGCGGGAGCGCATCGCACGGCTCCTGGGCTCCGAGCCCGCCGGCATGTGGGTTGGCACCTTCCACGCCGTGGGCGCGCGGATCCTGCGTCGGCACGCCGACCGGCTCGGGTGGGACCGGACCTTCACCATCCTGGACGCCGAGCAGTCCCTTCGCCTCATGAAGCGGGTGCAGGAGCAGGTGGGGCTCGACCCCAAGCGTTGGAACACCAAGGCGCTGCGCGCCGAGGTGAGCAACGTCAAGAACCAGCTCGTGACGCCCGAGGCGTTCGCCCGGGACAACGAGGGCACCTTCGACATGTTCGTGCGCAGCGTGTCCAAGGTATTCGGACCGTACCAGGAGGCGCTGCAGGACCAGAACGCCTTCGACTTCGATGATCTCCTCCAGAAGCCGGTGGAGCTCTTCGAGTCCGATCCCCGGCTCCTCCAGCGCTACCGCGAGCGCTTCGCCTTCATCCTGGTGGACGAGTACCAGGACACGAACCACGCCCAGTTCCGCTTCCTGGAGCTCCTGGCGGCGGAGCACGCCAACCTCATGGTGGTGGGCGACGACGACCAGTCCATCTACGGATGGCGGGGTGCCGACATCCGCAACATCCTGGACTTCGAAAGCACGTTTCCCGGTGCGTCGGTGGTGCGTCTGGAGCGGAACTATCGCTCCACCCAGAAGATCCTGGACGCCGCCAACGCCGTCATCGCGGAGAACGTGGATCGGAAGGGGAAGACCCTTCGCACCGAGAGGGCCGGCGGCGAGACGATCACGCTGGTGGAGACGTACGACGAAGGGGACGAAGCCCGTTGGATCGTGGGGGACATCCAGGCGCGCTTCGCCCGGGACCCTTCGCTCCAGCACCGTTCCTTCGCCGTGCTCTACCGGACCAACGCCCAGTCGCGTGCCCTGGAAGACGCCTTCCGCAGGGAGGGAGTGCCCTACCAGATCGTCGGTGGCGTGCGCTTCTACGAGCGCAGGGAGATCCAGGATGTTCTGGCCTACCTGAGGCTCATCTCCAACCCACGGGACGCCGTGGCCTTCGAACGGGTGGTGAACTACCCCCGGCGGGGCGTGGGCATGGCGTCTCAGCAGCGCCTGGCCGATTGGACCTCGGTGGAGGGCATCACGCTCCTGGAGGGCGCGGCCCGCGCCGACGAGGCCCCGGACATCCCCGCCGGGGGCGTGCGGGGGCTTCAGCGCTTCGCGGGACTCATCCAGAAATACTCGCTCCGCGCCAGCCAGATCGGTGTGGGTCCGCTCCTCGAGGAGCTGGTGGAGGAGCTGGATCTGGCACGCCATCTCATGGATGAAGGGCCGGAAGGCGAGGACCGGGCCCGGAACGTGGCCGAGCTCATCGCCGGTGCCCTGGACTTCGACGCGGAGCTGGTGGATTCCTTGGACACCGAGGACGTGGACGGCTTCACCGAGCTGGATCTCTTTCTCCAGCAGGTGGCGCTGGTGGCCGACGTGGACAAGCTCGATCCGGATGCCGATACCGTCACCCTCATGACGCTGCACAACGCCAAGGGGCTCGAGTTTCCCGTGGTGTACATCGCCGGTCTGGAGGACGGGCTCTTTCCCCTGAGCCGCGCCTACGACGAGCCTGCCGCGCTGGAGGAGGAGCGCCGGCTCTTCTACGTGGGGATCACCCGGGCCGAGGACAAGCTGAGCCTCTCCTGGGCACGGCAGCGGCGTCGAGCCGGGGACTTCACCTACGGCACGCTCTCGTCCTTCGTGGACGCCATCCCCGAGGAGCTCCGCGAGGAGCGGACCAGCGATCGGCTTCGCATCACCGCCGTCTCCGCATCGACGCCCCATCGTGGCCGCGGACGCCACGGGGGAGGGCCGTCCTCCGTGCACTATGAGCCGGACGACGACGCCGGGCTCAACCAGGACCGGCCACGGTACGTGAAGGGAGAGCGGGTGGTCCACCAGACGTTCGGGTCCGGCGCGGTCGTGGAGGTCACCGGCTTCGGGAAGGACCTGAAGGTCACGGTGGACTTCGACGACGTGGGCAGAAAGAGGCTCCTGGTGCGCTACGCCAATCTGGAGAAGGACTGGCCCTAGGGGACCTCTGCACAAGTCTGGCAGGCCTCGCGCAGGGGGCTCGCGAGGCTCAGAGTAGGAACGACGACGAGTCGTAGCAGAGCTACGGCGAGGAGGAGAGACGACCTATCAGCCCGCGACCCCCCTGCGCCCACACGCAGATCGACGACATGAACCTGAGCGTTGGTGAGTTACGGCGGCACGGCCCCGCCCCCGTCGTTGGGACGCCTCGACGTAGCTTTGGCTATGCCTTCGGCGTCCCGCCTAGGCTCCGGGGCCGTGGCGCGCGCAACGAGGCCTACCAGACTTGTGCAGAGGTTCCCTTGGGGACCTCTGCGGAGGGGAGGGGAGGACCGGTGCGCCCGGCCCGGGCCGCCCCGGTGCCCTTCTCCCGGCGGTCGACGTGGGTGCGGCCTGTAGACGTTGGTTGTGGTTGTTTCTACGATTGAGCCTGCCATGAACGCCACCTGCACCCTCCCGACCCTGAAAGCGCGGCCCCGGTGAGCCACACCGACCGGTTCCAGAAGGAGTGGGTCCGCGCCCGACGCAACGTGGACAAGGCGCGCGGTCGGGTGCGCCGGCTGGGTCGGGATCAGCATCTCAGGCTCCTCCTCCTCGCGGCCATCGTCGGCGTCGTGGCCGGGCTGGGCGCTGCAGCCGTCCAGGAGCTCATCAGCCTGGCCCAATGGCTCTTCTGGGGCTCGGGGGCCGACATCGTGGAGACCGCCGTCCACGCCCCCTTCTGGCGCATCCTCCTCATGCCGGCTCTGGGGGGGCTGCTGGTGGGTCCCCTGGTCTGGTTCCTGGCGCGGGATGCGTCGGGCCACGGCGTCCCCGAGGTGATCCAGGCCCTCCTCATGCGCGGCGGGCGCATCCGGGGCCGGGTGGCGGCGGTGAAGGGCCTGGCAGCTTCCCTCACCCTGGGCTCCGGAGGGAGCGCGGGACGCGAGGGGCCCATGATCCAGATCGGGGCCTCCCTGGGCTCGGTCATCGCCCAGTGGGGACGTCTGGGAGAGGACGGCGTGCGTACCCTGGTGGCCGCGGGCGCAGCGGGCGGTCTGGCCGCCGCCTTCAACGCACCCATCGCCGGCTCCCTCTTCGCGCTGGAGGTGGTGCTGGGCGACTTCGCCATCGCCTCCTTCTCCCCGGTGGTCATGGCGGGTGTCTCGGCCACGGCGGTGTCACGGGCTCTGTATGGACAGGCCCAGGTCTTCGAGATTCCCGCCTACGCCCTCATGTCTCCCATGGAGTTCGTCCCGTACGCCCTCCTGGGGCTTCTGGCCGGCTTCGTGGCCGTGGGCTTCACCGTCTTTCTCTACGGCCAGGAGCGCGCCTGGGAGCACCTTTCGGTGCCGCCGTGGGTCAAGCCGGCGGTGGGGGGCCTGGTCGTGGGGGCGGTGGCCCTCTTCTTCCCCGAGGTCCTGGGCATCGGCCACGTGACCATGGACCGCATGCTCGAAGGGCAGGCGGGTCTGGGTCTGCTCCTCGCCCTCGTGGTCATGAAGATCGTGTCCACCTCCCTCACCCTGGGCTCCGGGGGCTCCGGCGGTGTATTCGTGCCGTCCCTCTTCGTGGGCGCGGCGCTGGGTGGGGCGCTGGGTACCGCCGTGGACCGGTGGGCTCCCTTTGCCCACGGCGGGCCGGGCGCCTACGCCCTGGTGGGCATGGGGGCGGTGGTGGCGGCCACGTCCCACGCGCCGCTCACCGGCATCGTCATCATGTTCGAGCTCACCGGCGACTACCAGATCATCCTCCCGGTGATGATGGCGTGCATCCTCGCCACCGTGGTGGCCTCCACCCTGAAGGAGGAGTCCATCTACACGCAGAAGCTCAAGTGGAAGGGGATCTCGCTCCGCCAGGGAAGGGAGGAGAGCATCCTCAAGCACATGAGCGTGCGCTCCGTGCTCCGCCGGGAGTACGGATGGTTCCCCGAGGACGCGCCGCTGGCCTCCGTGCTGGGGGAGGCTCTGGGCTCCACCCAGACCACCTTCCCCCTCGTGGGTCCCGAGGGCGAGCTGACCGGCGTCATCCGGGTGCAGGACCTCCATCGTTCCCTGGATGACCGGGGGGCCTTGGAGCCGGTGCTGGTAGCGGCGGACATGGCCACGCCGACCGGCTCGCTCCACGAGAGCGACACGGTGGAGCAGGCGCTGGAGCTCCTCACCGAGAGCGGGGCCGACCTCCTCCCGGTTGTGGGGGCGTCCGACCGGCTGGTGGGCGTGGTCTTCGCGTCGGATGTGCTCGAGCGGTACTCCCACGAGCTGCAGAAGCTGCGGCTCGCTTCCACGCTGGCGCAGCGGAAGAGCTTCACCATCCGTACCGAGGGGATGGAGCTGGGCCACGGCATGCGCCTGGCGGAGATGGACGTGCCCCCGTCTCTGGCGGACCGTACGCTCAGGGAGCTCGAGCTTCGCAACCTCCACGCGGTGGAGGTCCTCTATGTGCTCAAGGGCCCGTACCGGATCCGGAAGCTCGCCGACCCGGATCTGCAGCTCGCCGCCGGCGACCGCATGCTGGTCATGGCCGAGGCGTCGGCGCTCCACGACTTCCGCGAGGCTACCGAAGCCGAGGTGACGCCCTCCTCTCCGCCGGCCGGCACCTGATCCTCCGCTCCGGGGAATGGGCGCGCCGGGTGCGTCCGGATCCGCCTACTTCTGCAGGGCTCTCTGCGCAGCCCGGCGGGCGCTGATCCCCGCGGCGAAATCGGCGTCTTCGAGCTGGGGCCAGAAGCGCAGCACGGCGGAAGGGTACGGGAAGAACTCGTCCGCCATCTCGCCGAGCACCTCGGGGTGGTCCGCCGTCCGGTCGGCCAGCGTCAGGCGACGGACCTTCTTGGCAAGCTTGAGATGGAGGTCGCCGACGGGATCCAGCTGGCCCGCAGGCGACTCCTGACGGTTCCTCAGATACCCCACCACGTAGTCGAACGTCAGGGCGAAGTAGCGGTCCACCGTGGGGTCGGGGAGGTCGAAGCGGGAGTTGGCGAGCACCCGCTCGAAGACGCGCTGCCACCGGTCATAGCCCTGGAACCGGATCATGCCGCGGAAGATCCGGCGGTTGGTGCGGAAGCTGAAGATGGTGCGGCTGAGCACCTCGTCGAAGAGGGCGTCCGCCTCCGAGTGGTCGTTCTCCATGACCAGATGACGCGCCTTGCCCAGGAACTCCTCTCCCACGTGCATGTCCATGCGGTGCTCCCAGTACGTATGTCCCAACGCCTGGGTCGTGCTGGTGAGCAGGAGCTGACGGGGCACGAAGACGTTGTGGGCGATCGTGTCGGCGGCCAGATGGGCCAGGTAGCCGTAGCCCACCGCGGCCAGGGGCTCGGAGTCGGCGGCGGCCAGGATCTCCTCTCCCACCGACCAGTTGTGGCAGTGGCGACCTTCGGGCACGTACTTCTTGGCCAGGGAGATGTCGGCCGCGATGGAGCCGTAGAGGAAGTGGAGGGGGAAGCGGGACAGGACCGCCTGGATCATGGGCGGCACCAGGTAGAGGGAGCCGAGGAGCGCCTCGCCCACCGCGATGTGGGTGGCGGGCCCCCACGCCAGGGCCGGCTCGGGGACGAGCAGAAGCCAGCCCACGGCCACCAGGATCGTGGCGAGCAGGCTCACGGTCCGGTCTCCCCTCCGGTCAGCGCTCGCCGGCGCCTTCGGCGGGCACGGCGCCCGCGTCGACGGTGTCCTCGGGCGGTTCCTCGCCGGGGTCGGTGCCGGCCTCCAGCTCCTCCAGCGCCCGGTCGGCGGCCTCCTTCCAGTCGGTGGGAAGACCCCGCCCCGTGGCAGCGGCGCGCGCGCCGGCCTTGACCCCGCGAACCGTGGCCGCCGTGTCCAGGAAGATGTCTTCCGCCTCGGACTGCACCACCTCCATGAGGGCGTTGAACTCCTCGATCCGCTCCTCCATGCGCTCGGAGGCCTGATGCAGACGGTCGGTGAGGGCCCGCACCGAGGCGTTGAGCCGCTCCACGTCGGTGCGTAGCGCCTGGGTGATGAACTGGACGTTGTCGGAGATGACCCGCATGCGCTCGGATACGGGACCCAGGTTCTGGTCCACGGCGGTGCGCACCTGACCGAGCGTTCTGCGCCACTGGACCAGGAGACGGACCAGCACGAGGGCGAGGACGGCCATGGCGGTGGCCGAGACCAGCAAGGCCACATTGACGGCCACGGTGAGGGAATCGCGGGCCTGGACGGTGACCACGGTGTCGGCCACGAGGCCCTGGAGTGCGCTCACTTGATTCAAGTCCATGGGAAAGTCTAATCGGGACGCGTGTCGTCGAGCCAGGTCGATCGCCACGAAGTTGTTGGACCCCGATGGGCGCCTACGGTTCACCCCGGTGCTGTCGATCGCCTCCCTTGAACCCGAATCCAGCCGGCAAGGGAGTGCTCGGCGGGCTCAGTCGTCGCCCTCCCCCGAGACGCGATCGGGCGGGATGGTGTGCCGGATGGCCTCGCGCTCCGCCCGGCGCTGGTCGCCCTCCGCCAGCGCCTCCTCCACCCGTGGCGAGATCTCACCGGCCCGACGGAGGAGCTTCACGGTGAGGAACGGGCCCGAGAGCTCGGAGAGGAGGACCCCCACGGCAACGATGGTGAAGAGGGCCATCTCGGCCCCCGTGCCCCGGATGCGCACGTCGGGATACATGAGGACGCCGGACACCGCCATGGCCAGCGCGATCCCTCCCTGGGGCACCAGGCCCAGGCCCAACCGGCGTGGGACGTCCATCCCCAGTGGCGTCACCGTGACCAGCGCGGCCGAAGCTGCGCCCTTCGTCAGGACACGCAGGAGGCCGTAGGCCAGGGCCAGGAGGAGCACCCAACCCGAGGGCACGTGCAGGAGCGCTCCGGCGAGGAGGAGGAAGGTCAGATACACGGGCTTCTCCCATCGCTCCAGGAGGGTGAAGACCCGCTGGCGGTCCCGATGCACGTTGGCGACCACGGCGCCCATGACGACCGACACGAAGAGCGGCGACAGACCCCACTGGAGCGCGGCGCCCGCCGCGAACGCGCAGATGCCCAGCACGAACAACACCAGCTCCTCGGCCCGGGGGCGCCGCCGCACGAGCCAGAGGAAGACGATGCCCATCACCACGCCGAGCCCCACCGCCGCCATCACCAGGGTCAGCTGGCCCGGCGCCGCCCCCCCCACCGAGCCGTCGGGACGGAAGAGCGCGTAGACCACCTGGAGCGCCGTGATCCCCACCAGGGCGTCGAGGGACGCGATGAAGAAGAGGAGATCGCGCACGTTGCCTCGAACCAGGAAGTTGGACGACACCATGGCGATGCCCGCCGGCGTGGTCACCGAGGAGATGGCGGCCGCGGCCAGGAGGACGAAGGGGGGCACGTCGCCGGCCAGGCCCGTCAGCCGGAGGAGGAGCCACGCCAGGCCGGCGAAGAGCCCGAAGCTCAGCAGGGCCTGCCCGAAGGCCAGCGCGTGGTAGGCCGGCGGGAACTGTCGGAGGCTCCGGCGGTCGAGCTGGAGCCCGAAGTGGAAGCCCACCCAGCCCAGCCCCAGCGCCATGAAGGGAAAGAGCTGCTCCGTCGCCTCCCGCGAAAGGAGACCCGCTCCCGCAGGTCCCAGCAAGAAGCCCAACACCAGGAAGTGGGTGCCGGTGCGGAAGAGGAGGCGGGGCCCCGGGGGCACCCGCTCGGTGCTGAAGGAGAAGCGGGCCCCCAGGAGGGCCAGCATGATGAGGACGAGGGTTCCGACGAGAGGATCCATGGGGGCGGAGGTCTGACGGAGGGTCCGTCAGATGGGCGTATCCTCGCCACCGAGCTCGGGGGCGAGTCCCACGACACGGGCCACGGGGAGGACCATGGCGATCCCGGT
>JASFRY010000069.1:0-12061 GCA_050114675.1 Gemmatimonadota bacterium
ACACCATTCTCGTGTGGGGTCTCTTGAACGCCCTGCTGGGCATCCTGGGGACGGTGGTGGGCTTCGCCGTGGCAGGTCAGTCCATCGAGAAGGTCGGACAGGTCTCGCCGCCGTTGGTGGCCGGGGGCATCCGCGTTGCCCTCAGCTCCACCATCTTCGGTCTCCTGCTCCTCACGCTGGCCGTGCTCGCGTGGCTGGTCCTGTACTCCCTGGGGAGCGGGAAGAGGGCCAGCGCCTGAGCCGCCCCCGTTTGCGCCAGGTAGCGGTGCCGGCCCACCCCGCTCCGTTGACCCGGTCGATGCCGAAGTCGCCACCGCCGTTCATCCCGCCTCGCGCGAGGATGGACGGCGGCTGAGCCGGCACCCGCGTTCCAACCCCTGGTCCGTCGGATTATCATCCACCCCATGACGGACGAGCCCATCCGCATCCGCGGCGCACGCCAGCACAACCTCAAGAACCTGGATCTCGACCTGTCCCGGCGGCGACTCACCGTCGTCACCGGGCCGTCGGGCTCCGGGAAGAGCTCCCTCGCGCTGGACACGCTCTTCGCCGAAGGGCAGCGCCGCTACGTGGAGTCCCTCTCCACGTACGCCAAGCAGTTCCTCGATCGGATGGAGAAGCCCGACGTGGATCTGGTGGACGGGATCTCTCCCGCCGTGGCCATCGAGCAGAAGAACCCCACCAAGTCCAGCCGCTCCACCGTGGGCACGGCCACGGAGGTGCACGATTATCTCCGCCTGCTGTGGGCGCGTGTCGGCCGCACGCTCTGCCCCGAGTGCGGCCGTTGGGTGAAGCCGGACACGGTGTCGGGGGCCGTGGACCGCGTCCTGGAGCTGCCGTCGAGCACCCGGATCCAGGTAGCCTTCCCGCTGCCGCTCAGCGGTGAGGTAACCCACGCGCTGGTGGTGTCCAACCTCAGGGCCATGGGCTTCATGCGGGTGCTCGTCGGGGGAGACACGCTGGACCTGGCCGATCCGTCCGCCGAGGACCCGGGGAGCCTGGGGCACGACCTGGCCTCCGAGGCCGAGGTCCTGGTGGTGGTGGACCGGCTCAAGGTGGACCCGGAGATCGAGGACCGCCTGGCCGACTCCCTGGGAACGTGCTTCGAGGAGGGGGATGGGGAGGCGGTGGTGCTCGTGGCCGGTACCGTGGACGGCACTCCGCCCCGACTGCATTTCACCGAGCGGTTCCGGTGCCCCGACCATCCGGAGGTGACCTTCCTCGAGCCTACGCCTCAGCTCTTCTCCTTCAACAATCCCTACGGGACGTGCCCTCTGTGCACGGGCTTCGGAGCCACCCTCGAGTACGATCCCGAGCTCATCATCCCCAACCCCCAGCGGTCTCTCTCCGACGGCGCCGTGGATCCGTGGTCCAAGCCCCGCTACAAGCGGGAGCGGGAGAAGCTCCGGGACTTCGCCAAGGAGCGGAAGGTCTCGCTCTACTCTCCCTGGGAGGAGCTGCCCGAGGACTTCCGGGAGGAGATCCTCTACGGCATCCGCAAGCGGAAGCGTGGGTTCCGGGGGGTCGTCCCCTTTCTGGTGTCCAAAGAGAAGAAGCGCTACAAGCAGTACATCCGCGTCTTCCTGCGCCAGTACCAGAGCCCCCGCGTCTGCCGGGAGTGCGGCGGTGCGCGCATCCGTCCCGAGGCGCTGTGGGTGAAGGTGGGCGGCCGCACCATCGCCCAGGTGAGCGACCTGCCCCTGGAGGAGCTGGCGGCGTGGGTGGAGGGCCTCGAGCTCTCGGAGATGGAGGCCCAGATCGCGGCCACCATCCTGCGGGAGGTCCGGGCGCGGCTGTCGTTCCTCGTGGACGTCGGCCTCGGCTACCTCACCCTCTCGCGCCAGACCCGCACCCTGTCGGGGGGCGAGGCGCAGCGCATCAACCTGGCCAACTCCCTCGGCTCGAGCCTGGTGGACACGCTCTACGTGCTGGACGAGCCCACCATCGGACTCCACCCCAAGGACACGGGCGCGCTCCTCGACCTCCTTCTCAAGCTCCGCGCCGCCGGCAACACCGTGGTGGTGGTGGAGCACGATCCGCAGGCCATCCTGGCCGCGGACCAGGTGGTGGAGCTGGGGCCGGCGTCGGGCGAGAAGGGTGGGGAGCTGGTCTTCCAGGGATCCCCGGAGGGGCTGCGGGACGCCGACACCGCCACGGGACGCTACCTCGCGGGCAAGTCCACGGTCGAGCTTCCAGAGGAACGGAGGCGCGTGGACGGCCCCTTCCTCACCCTCAAGGGCGCCCGCCTCCACAACGTCCGCGACGTGGACGTGGACATCCCCCTCCGGTCCCTCACCGTGGTGACCGGTGTGTCGGGGTCGGGGAAGTCCACGCTGGTCCACGACATCCTGTACCGGGCGGCCGAACGGGAGCTGGGGGGAGGGGAAACCAGCGCCAAGGAGCACCTGGGTGAGGTAGTGGGCGAGTACGCATCCCTGGAGGGTGCCGGCCACCTGGACGAGGTCGTGCTGGTGGACCAGTCCCCCATCGGCCGGACGCCTCGCTCCAACCCGGTGACGTACATCAAGGCGTGGGACGAGGTCCGGCGCATCCTCGCGGATCAGCCCCTGGCGCGGGAGCGGGGCTACACCCCCGGGAACTTCTCCTTCAACGTCTCCGGCGGACGCTGCGAGGCGTGCAAGGGTGCCGGGCAGGTCGAGATCGAGATGGTCTTCATGGCCGACGTGTACGTCCCGTGCGACGTCTGCCTCGGCACGCGGTACAAGCGAGAGCTTCTCGACGTGAAGTACCGGGGCAAGAGCGTGGTGGACATCCTCGACCTCACGGTGGACGAGGCCATCCGCTTCTTCATCCGGGAGAGGAGGTTGGGCAAGACGCTCTGGCAGCTGCAGCAGGTGGGGCTGGGGTATCTGCGCCTGGGTCAACCCGCCACGACCCTGTCCGGTGGAGAGGCGCAGCGCCTCAAGATCGCCCGCGAGCTGGCGGGCGCGGCGGGCAGCAAGGGCCGCAAGCTGTACATTCTGGACGAGCCCACCACAGGCCTCTCGGGCGAAGACGTGCGTAAGCTGCTGGAGGTCCTCAATCGACTGGTCGACGCGGGCAACACGGTGCTGGTCATCGAGCACAACCTGGATGTGATCAAGGCAGCCGACTGGATCGTGGACATGGGTCCGGGTCCGGGACATCGCGGCGGCGAGGTGGTGGCCATGGGCCGCCCCGAGATGGTGGCCACGGTGCCCGAGAGCCACACGGGCCGCTACCTGCGCGACGTCCTGCCGGATTGAGGCCGTCGGCCTCGCTCGGCGCGCCGGGGGGACCGGAGTGTCGTGCCCGTAGCGACGAAAGCCCCGATGCCCGATCATTCACGAAAGCCGCCAAGACTTCCAATCCGCCGACCCCGAGCGCGATGCGCATCTGTCTCCTGACGGACCAGGATCTGGACGCCGATCCCTTCGATCCCGACGACTGGCCCTGCGATCCCCGTCCCTTCATGCCGGACGCGGACTGGACCGTGCTCACGCTGGAGAAGAGCTCGGCCGTGGCACAGATCATCGAGGCGAGCCGCGCGGGCTTCGACCTCTTCTTCAACCTGTGCGACGGGGCGTGGGACGAGGGTCGCGTGGGCGTGGAGGTCGTGGAGACCCTGGAGTGGCTGGACGTGCCCTTCACCGGAGCAACCCGGGAGTTCTACGAACCCAGCCGGGAGGCCATGAAGCGGGTCTGCCACGGGTGGGGGATCGATACTCCGGCGTACGTCGTGGCCCGCCGCGACGAGGACGTGGAGCGGGCGGCGCGTACGCTCCGATACCCCCTCTTCGTCAAGCACCCCAGCAGCTACGCCAGCAATGGGCTCACCGAGCACTCCCGGGTGGAGACGCCCGAGGCGCTCCGGGAGCGGGCCGGCGAGATGATCCACCACTACGGTGCGGCGCTCATCGAGGAGTTCATCGAGGGCATCGAGTGCACGGTGCTGGTCGCCGAGGACCCCGACGATCCGTTCCACCCCACGACGTACCAGCCCATCCAGTACCGGTTTCCGGAGGGCGAGAGCTTCAAGCACTACGATCTCAAGTGGGTGAACTACGGGGGACTGGAGGCGTTTCCCGTGGAGGACCCTGAGCTGGACGCGCGCCTCCGGCGGGCCGCCGCCGACTTCTTCGTCGGGATGCGGGGAGCCAGCTACGGCCGGTGCGACGTGCGGGTGGACGCCGACGGCCGTCCCTTCATGCTCGAGATCAACCCCAACTGCGGCATCTTCTATCCGCCGACGGACCCGGGCAGCGCCGACCTGTGCCTCCTGCACGATCCTGCGGGACACGCGGGCTTCACCCGCCAGGTCGTGGCGGCCGCCTTCGCGCGTCATAAGCGCCGTCGGGAGTCGTGGCAGGTCCTCTCCCGGCAGGCGGGGGACTATGGCCTCTTCGCCACGCGGGCCATCGCGAAGGGAGAGCGGATCGTGGCCTTCGAGGAGCGGGCCCACCACCTGGTGACCCGAGGCCACGTGGAGTCCACGTGGGACGAATGGCGCAGGGAATGGTTCCGCCGATACGCATGGCCCCTCTCCGACGAGGTCTGGGTGACGTGGAGCGAGGACCCGGAGGATTGGAGGCCCGTGAACCATTCCTGCGACCCTTCGGCGTGGCTCGACGGGCTGGACGTGGTGGCCCGGAGGGACATCGCGGCCGGAGAGGAGATCACCCTGGAGTACGCCACCTTCTACGACGAGAACATGCCCTCGTTCACGTGCTGCTGCGGGGCCGCCGCGTGCAGGGGCACCATCCGGGGAGACGACTACCTCCTCCCCTTCGTCGCGGCCTTCGACGGCCACCTCTCCGACCACATTCGCCGAAAGCGTGCCGCCGCGTTCGTGTGACGCGTCCGTGGCGCCGGGCCGTGTCGGCGACCGGGTTCCCCGCTCCCTCTGAGCCGTGGGCGCCTCCCCTCCCGTTTCGGTTCTCCTTCCCGTGCGGGACGGCGCCCGTCACCTGTCCCAGGCCATCGCGTCCCTGGAGGCCCAGACCGACGGGGATTTCGAGGTGGTGGCGGTAGACGACGGCTCCTCCGACGCGACCCCGGAGCTCCTCGCCGACTGGAAGGGCCGGGACGGGCGGGTGCGGGTGCTTCGGCAGGACCCGGCCGGCATCGTGGCGGCGCTGGAGCGAGCCCGTGCCCAGGCCCGAGGCACGTTCCTGGCCCGCAT
Organism: Gemmatimonadota bacterium; assembly: GCA_050114675.1. Lineage (GTDB taxonomy): Bacteria > Gemmatimonadota > Gemmatimonadetes > Longimicrobiales > Gaopeijiaceae > SZUA-318. The sequence goes on from JASFRY010000069.1 coordinate 5,162, forward strand.
GGATGCCGACGACCGGGCAGAGCCCCATCGCCTGGAGTCCCAGCGTCGCCTGGCCGAGGCCGACGCGTCCCTGGCAGTGGTGGGCGCGTGGATCCGCTACTTCCCTCGCACGGAGGTCCGAGCCGGCGCACGTCGATACGAGTCGTGGCTCAACGGGTCCGCGTTCCCCGAGGAAGTGGAGCGGGAGCTCTTCGTGGAGTGCCCGTTGGCCCACCCTACGTTCTTCATGCGGGCAGAGAGCGTGGACGCCGTGGGGGGATACCGGGACCGGGGATGGCCCGAGGACTACGACCTCATCCTCCGCCTCTGGGCCGCCGGCGGACGGCTGGCCAAGGTCCCCGAGGTGCTGCTGCATTGGCGGGAGGGGGCGGACCGCCTTCACCGCACCGATCCACGCTATGCGCCCGACGCCTTCGTCCGCTGCAAGGTGCACCACCTGCGTCGGACGCTCCTCTCCCAGGGACGTCCCGTGGCGGTCTGGGGCGCGGGTCCCGTGGGGAAGGCCTTCGCCCGGGCGTTGACGGATGCTGGGACGCCGGTGCGGGCCTTCGTCGAGGTGGATCCCCGCAAGATCGGCCAGGAGATCCATGGCGCGCCGGTGCTGGATACCGAAGGGGGATTGGCGCTGGAAGGCGTCCTCCACCTCGCTGCGGTGGGCCAGCCCGGCGCACGGGAGACGCTGCGCGGCATCCTGTCGGACGGAGGTCGGGTGGAGATGCGGGACTTCGTGGCCGTAGCCTAGTGTCTGGTCCCTTCCGGGACAGGACACTGGCCGTCCCTTTCGCCGCCGGTCCTCAGCTGCGCTCGGGGAGCCCGAGGCCGTCGATGAGGGCCTGGAAGCGCGGCTCGTCGCGCATGGCGTCGAAGATGGGGTCGACGGCCAGGTAGGGGCAGTTGGGATCCCGTGCCGCGAACGCCTTCTCGAGGTAGTCCAGCGCCACGGCCGGGTCGCCGGCACGTACGTAGAGGGTGCCGATCTGCCAGGGTGTCACGTACGTGGTCTTGCCCCGTTCCAGGAGAGAGGCCGCGGCCGCCCGCAGGGCGCCGGCGTAGCCCCCTGCCTCCCACCCTCGCTCCAGCGCGGCCACGCCGTCCTCGTTTCCCAGGTTGGCGTAGGAGGCCTTCCAGGCATCGAAGGCGTCCTCGTAGCGCCCCGCCATGTGGTAGGCCGATCGGAGGGTCGAGAGGGCGATGGGGTCCTCGGGGAAGTTCCTCCGGACCGCTTCGAGGACCGACACGGCATCGTCGAAACGGTGCTCGTACATGAGCGTCATGGCGTAGAGGTCCTGGACCAGCGGATCCAGGGGATCCGCGTCGAGCGCACGCTGGATCTCGATCCGGGCCCGCTCGCGGTCGCCCACGGTGTACAGGTAGTGGGAGAAATAGCCGTGGCCCTGCGCCATGGAGGGGTCGAGCTCCAGGGTCCGCACGTATTCCCGTTCGGCCTCCGCCCAGTCCCACTCGCCCCACGTCATGGTGGTGGCGAGCATGAAGTGGACGTTGGCGTCCTGGTCGTCCAGAGCGAAGGCCCGCTCCGCCAGCGGACGGGCGATCTCCATCATGGAGTCCAGCGCCGCGAGCCCCATCTGGGCGCGAAAGGCGTACACGCTGGCCAGCCCGGCGAACGCCGCCGCGTTGGTGGAGTCCAAGGCGATGGCCCGTTCGTAGTACTGCTGTGCCGTTTCCAGCGCTTCGGGCGTGGCTTTGGCCCGGTAGAAGTTCCCCTGGAGGACCGCCTCGTAGACCTGGGGATCCACCGTGGGCTTCTCGGCCAGGCGCGCTTCCGCCGAGGGAGAGAGGGCCAGGCGCATCTGATCGGCGATGCTCCCGGTGATTTCCCGGTACATGGCGAGCACGTTGCGCACCCCGCCGTCGAAGGTGCCGCTCCAGACCTGCGCCTCGGTCCTGCCATCCACCAGACGGACCTGGACCCCGATGCTGTCGCCGGCCCGGATCACCGAGCCTTCCAGAACCCCGTCCACGTGCAGCTGCCGGGCGATGTCCCGCACCGGCGTGGTTCCTTCCTGATACCGCATCACCGACGTCCTGCCGATGATGACCGCGCCCACCTTCTGCAGCTCGGAGATGAGGGCGTCGTGGATGCCCGCCACCAGATACTGCTGCTCCGGATCGTTGGTGAGGTTGGTGAGCGGGAGCACGGCGATGCGTTGGATGCGGGGTGTCTCCAGGCGCTGGCGGACCCACCAGCCCCCCCAGCCCAGCGCGGCCGCGAGTCCCACAAGGGCGGTGAAGCGGCGGAACCGGGCCGCCCGCCGACGCCCTGCCACCCGGACCGCCGCCTCCACGGTGGTGGCCCGGCGCAGCTCGGTCGACAGCGCCGAGGCCGTGGCGTAGCGGTCGTCGGGCTTGGGGGCCAACGCCCGGAGCAGGACCTCCTCCACCGGCGCGGGTATGGGCTCGCGGGCGCCCACCGGCCGTGGCGGGGCTTCCATCACCTTCCGCGCCATGGCCGCCCGGGCGCTGGTGCCGGCGTGGGGCGCGGCGCCGGTGAGGGCCTCGAAGAGCACACACGCGGTGGCGTAGACGTCGGTGCGCTCGTCCAGCTCCTCGTCGCCCATGGCCTGCTCGGGACTCATGTAGGCCACGGTGCCCACGGCCAGCCCTGTGTCCGTGAGCCGTGCACCGGCGGCCTTGTGGATGGCCCGGGCGATGCCGAAGTCGCTCACCACGGCGTGGCCAGCCTGGAAGAGGATGTTCTCGGGCTTGATGTCCCGATGGATGAGATCCTGGGCGTGGGCGTACGCCAGGGCGTCGCAGACCTCGGCGGTAATGGTCATCGCCTCGTCGAGGGGGAGGGCGCCTCTCCGGTCCAGCCGCGCGCGGAGCGATTCGCCCTCGACGTAGGGCATGACGTAGTACAGCAGCCCGTCCGCCTCGCCCGAATCGTGCAGAGGGAGGATGTTGGGGTGGTTGAGCGTGGCGGAGATCTCGATCTCACGGAGAAATCGCTCGGCTCCCACCGCGGCGGCCAGGTCGGGGCGGAGGACCTTGATGGCCACGAATCGGCCGTGCTTCAGGTCCCGTGCCAGGAAGACCACCGCCGTGCCGCCGTGCCCCAGCACGCGCTCCACCTGGTAGCGATCCTGAAGGGCCGCCGTCACCCTCCCGAGCAGTTCCATGGCAGGAAGATGGGAGCCGAGCCGAAGGGGGGCCAGCCTCCCGTCGGCACGCTCTTGCGGCGCCCGCCCAGTCCCAGGGTGCGAAAGTCCCGGAAAGCCTTGTGCGAAGCGGCTTTTCGTCCTTGCCGGGCCTACCGGAAACGGTTATTTTTCTATGTCTGGGAAGCGTCGTCGGAGAGGCCCTGGCTGCAGGGAGCTTCGGCGGCGTTTTTCCGGAAGGCCCGTGTGCTCGTGCGCGGGCCGCCGGACGGCCAAGGAGCGAGGGCGTGGCGGATCTCGAAGAAGTGGATGGAGCGTGATGCGTCGCGGGCTCGCGTTCCTCGCTCTCGCCTCCGTCGTTGTGGGCCTGGAGCTGTCCGCGGAGACGGTGTCCCTGACGCTGGCCCGCCTCCACGCCGGAATCTCGGCGGTCCTCTCGGGGGTGGAGTTCCACGTGTCCGCGCTGCGCTTCCTGCTCGGCCTCGTGCTGGTGGCGCTGGGACTGTCCATGTCGGTCCTCCTCACCCTCTCGGTGCGCCAGCGTCGCTCCGTGGTCGCGGTGGGTCCGGCGTGCCCCCGGTGTGGCAATCGAACCCGTAGGGTGAAGAGGTCGGGAATGCAGCGTCTGCTCGCAGCCCTTCTGGGCGAGGGGATGACGCGTCGCAAGTGTGATACGTGCGGCTGGGTGGGACTCAGCCTGAGAAGCTGATCCGCCGGCAGGCGGTGGTCGGCGGATGACAAGAAACCTGGATCAGGACCGATAGATGGCAGACGAGCTCGATCTCGCGGGAGGCATGGGCGGCGAAAAGGTGCTGACGCGCCTCCTGGAAGACGAGATGCGGGAGTCGTTCATCGACTACTCGATGAGCGTCATCGTACAGCGTGCCCTGCCCGACGTGCGCGACGGACTCAAGCCCGTGCACCGGCGCATTCTCTATGCCATGAGCGAGCTGGGCCTGGGGCCCGGCCGGGCATACAAGAAGAGCGCCACCGTGGTGGGAGAGGTGCTGGGCAAGTACCACCCCCATGGGGATTCGGCCGTATACGACTCCATGGTGCGTATGGTGCAGGACTTCTCCCTGCGCTATCCGCTGGTGGACGGCCAGGGGAACTTCGGGTCCGTGGACGGCGACTCGGCGGCGGCCTACCGCTACACCGAGGCCCGGCTCACCGCGTTGGCCACGGAGATGCTGGCCGACATCGACAAGGAAACCGTCATCTTCGTCCCGAACTTCGACGGGCAGAAGATGGAGCCGACGGTGGTTCCCTCGAAGGTGCCGAACCTCCTCATCAACGGCTCGTCGGGCATCGCCGTGGGGATGGCCACCAACATCCCGCCCCACAACCTCGGAGAGGTCGTGGCCGCCACCCAGGCCCTGGTCGACGACCCGGATCTACCCCAGGAGCGGTTGGAGGCCCTGGTGCAGGGGCCCGACTTCCCCACGGGTGGGTTCGTCTGCGGGAGGGAGGGGATCCAGGACGCCTACCGCACCGGGCGTGGCCGCGTGGTCATGCGGGCCCGGGCGGACATCGAACAGGTGGACGCCAACTCGGAGCGCATCGTCGTCACCGAGATCCCCTTCATGGTGAACAAGTCCCGGCTCATCGAGCAGATCGCCCAGCTCGTGCGGGACAAGAAGATCACCGAGATCCGGGACCTTCGCGACGAGTCGGACCGAGAGGGGATGCGCATCGTCATCGAGCTGAAGCGCGACGCGGTTCCCTACGTCGTGCTGAACAAGCTGTACAAGCACACCCAGATGCAGTCCACCTTCGGGACCATCCTGCTGGCCCTGGTGAACGGCGTGCCCCAGGTCATGACGCTGCGGCAGATCCTGCAGCACTTCATCGACCACCGGCACGAGGTCATCGTCAAGCGAACCGAGTTCGACCTGGGCAAGGCCAGGGACCGGGAGCACATCCTCGAAGGTCTCAAGATCGCCGTCGACAATATCGAGGAGGTCATCGAGATCATCCGGGGCAGCAGCGACACGGAGACGGCGTCCAACGCCCTTCAGGAGCGCTTCGAGCTGTCCGAGCGGCAGGCCAAGGCCATCCTGGACATGCGACTGGCGCGCCTCACCGGGCTGGAGATCGACAAGCTGGAAGAAGAGCTGACCGAGGTGAGGGCCACCATCGAGGAGCTGGAGGGCATCCTGGCGTCGCGGGAGCGGCGTATGGAGATCCTCAAGGACGAGCTCCAGGAGATGGCCGACAAGTTCGGGGACGACCGGCGCACCGAGATCACGGGCGCGGTGGGATCCTTCGACATGGAGGACCTCATCGTCGAGGAGGACATGGTCATCACCGTGTCCCATCAAGGCTACGTGAAGCGCCTGCCGGTGGACACCTACCGGGCGCAGCGGCGGGGCGGCCGAGGCCTGCGTGGGATGGACACCAAGGACGAGGACTGGGTGGAGCACCTCTTCGTGGCGTCCACGCACGACTACCTCATGATCTTCACGCGCCGCGGCCAGTGCTACTGGATCAAGGTGTGGGAGATCCCCGTCGGGGCCCGGGCGTCCAGGGGCAAGCCCATCGTCAACCTCCTCAACCTGTCGGCCGACGAGGAGATCGCTTCGGTGGTGCCGGTGCGCGAGTTCGCCGACGACAAGTACCTCCTCTTCGCCACCCGCAAGGGCGTGGTGAAGAAGACGGCGCTGTCGGCCTACGGCAACGTGCGTGCGGTGGGGCTCAACGCCATCAACATCCGCGAGGGTGACGAGCTCATCGACGTGCAGATCACCTCGGGGCACAGCGAGATCATCCTCGCCACCCGGAACGGCATGGCCATCCACTTCAAGGAAGGGGACGCCCGGCCCATGGGTCGGGCCACGGAGGGCGTGCGCGGAATCGACCTGGCAGGAGACGACGTGGTCATCGGGATGGTGGTGATCCGGCCCGACTCGACGCTCCTGGTGGTGAGCGAGAACGGCATGGGCAAGCGTTCCGAGGTGGATGCCTACCGCATGCAGAAGCGGGGCGGCAAGGGCGTCATCAACCTCAAGACCAGCGACAAGACCGGCCAGGTCGTTTCCATCAAGGCGGTGACCGAGGACGAGCAGCTCATGTTCATCACGCGCAACGGCGTGGTGAACCGGCAGCGCGTGGACGAGATCCGCGTCATCGGCCGGGCCACCCAGGGCGTTCGCCTGGTGAACCTGGACGACGGCGACGTGGTCGTGGACGTGGCCCGGGTCATCGCCGAGGACGAGGAGGAGAACGGCGACGACGAGGGGCCGGTGGACGTCCTGGACGACGAAGCGAACGGCGAGGGAGAGGAGCCGGTCGAAGGCGTCGAGCCCGACGCCGCCCCGGACGCATGAGCGACGTGCAGGGGCAGGTCCAGGGCGAGGGCCTCGTCGGGCTCACGGAGATCGAGTCCGCGGCGCGGCGCCTGGCCGGCGTGGCGGTGCGAACGCCGCTCTTGCCCGCCGACGCCGTGTCCGACGCCGTGGGCGCCGAAGTGCGCCTCAAGTGCGAGAGCCTCCAGCGTGCAGGTGCCTTCAAGATCCGGGGGGCGTACAACTTCGTCTCCCAGCTCTCGGACGAGCAGGTCAGGGAAGGGATCATCACCTACTCGTCGGGCAACCACGCGCAGGCGGTGGCCCTGACGGGCAGGCTGCGGGGCTTGAGGGCCGTGGTGGTCATGCCCACGACGGCGCCGAAGGTGAAGGTAGAGGGCACGCGGCGCCTGGGCGGTGAGGTGGTCTTCGAGGGCACGGTGTCGGTGGAGCGCAAGCTCCGGGCCGAGGCCCTGGCCGAGGAGGAGGGCCTGGTC
>JASFRY010000070.1:0-11957 GCA_050114675.1 Gemmatimonadota bacterium
TTCTCCAGGAGCTCGGCCCAGGGCCTGCTGAAGTCGGTGCGCGGCAGATGCTCGAGGAAGGCATCCCGGAGGGGCCCCACCTCGGCCGGGAGGGTGATGCGGTGCAGCGCGGAAGGGGCGTCGGGATGGGGGGAGGCCAGCTCAGGCTGGAAGAGCTCGTTGTCCACGCCCACGATGCACGTGTGGTTGGCTTCCTCCCAGTCGTGATCCTCCGATCCTACCCAGAAGAGAGGGAGGACGGGCTTGCCCAGGAGCGTCTCCAGGGCCTCGGCGAGACGCACCACCGTGAGTCCCTTGTACACGTTGTAGAGGGGACCGCCGAACAACCCGGGCTGCTGGCCGGTGGTGACCACGTAGCCCCCGTCCTCCACGAAGCGCTCCAGCCGGTGGGCGTCGGCGCCGGTCGGAACGCCCATGGCCTCGGCGGCGCGCTCGCGTGCCGCCCGGTCGAAGCGCCGGTCCACCTCGGCCGCCTTCTCCCGGTAGGCCTCCGGATCCGTGAAGTGGCCCCTGAAGAAGCCCATGACGTCGGACGTGCCGTCCAGATAGGCCTGGACGACCGGCGCCCCCGACGGGTGCGTGACGACCAGCTCGAGGTTCAGCGCGTTCTGGGCCAAATCAGGCTCCTTTGTGGTACGGCTCCCCGCGCACGATGGTGCCGGCGCGGTAGAGCTGCTCGGCCAGCACCAGGCGGGCCATCTCGTGGGGCAGCGTCATGGCGGAGAGGGACAGCCGCTTCGACGCGCGGGCGACCACGGCGGCGCACAGGCCGTAGGCGCCCCCGATGACGAAGACGACGCCCGGAGAGGCCTGGACGGCGTGGCGCTCCAACTCCCGGGCCAGCGCGCGGGATCCCATGGTCTTTCCGGTTCGGGTCAGGGCGTACACCGAGAAACCGTCGGGGATGCGTCCCAGGATGCGCTCGCCTTCCGCATCCATGACCCGCTGCGGAGCCGGGTCGCGGCCCGACGCGCCGGCGTCCACCTCGACGACCTCGAGCTTCCAGTAGCGGCGAGCGCGCTCTTCGTACTCCGCCACCGCCGCCTCCAGCGCACCCCGGACGCGACCCACGCACACCGTCAGAAGTCTCACCAGGGGAGTCCCCCTGCCCGGCTCACCACCGTGTCCCGAAGGCAGCGCTCGTTGTCGCGGTGGGGATGGTCCACCGTGTAGTGGAGCCCCCGGCTCTCCCTGCGCAGGCGCGCACAGCGGACGATGAGCTCGGCGACCTGGAGCAAGTTGCGGAGCTCGGCGCCCTCTGCGGTCCAGCGGGTACGGAGCCAGCGCAGCGCCTCCGCCGACGACAGTCGGGCGATCTCGGCCTCGGCGCGCTCCAGCCGCTCGTCGGAGCGCACGATTCCCACCAGCTCCCACATGAGGGAGCGCAGCTCGGTCCTCCGGGCGGCGATGCCCTCCAGGTCGGGGTCCCCGAGCCCGGGGGTCGGCAGGTCGGGTGTGGGCGCCGGCGTGGCCAGCCATCCGTTCTGCGTCTCCAGGCGGTACGAGACCAGCCGGGCGGCCCTGTCGGCGAACACGACCGCCTCCAGCAGCGAGTTGGACGCCAGCCGGTTCGCGCCGTGTACGCCGGAGCACGCCACCTCGCCCGTGGCGTAAAGCCCGGCCACGCTGGTGTGGCCCATGCTGTCCGTGAGCACGCCGCCGCAGGCGTAGTGGGCCGCGGGCACCACCGGGATCCCCTGGGCCAGGTCCACGCCACGCTCCCTGCATCCGGCCACGGCGTCGGGAAAGCGTGCCTCCAGGTGCTCGGGTGGGATGGCCGATACGTCCAGGAGCACATGGCCCTCGCCCCGTTCCTTAAGCTCCCGGTCGATGGCCCGCGCCACCACGTCCCGAGGAGCCAGGGACGCCAGGGGGTGGTAGCGCTCCATGAACGACGTCCCGTCCAGGGTGCGCAGCACCGCGCCCTCGCCCCGCACGGCCTCGGAGATGAGGAAGGCGGGATCCTCGGTGGGGTGGAGGGCCGTGGGGTGGAACTGGATGAACTCCATGTTGGCGATGCGGGCGCCGGCCCGGTACGCCATGGCCATCCCGTCGCCGGTGGCGATGGGCGGGTTGGTGGTGTGCCGGTAGACCTGCCCGCACCCACCCGCCGCCAGCAGGGTGAAGCGGGAGTTCACCACCAGGATGTCGCCGGTGCGGTGGTGGAGCGCCACGGCGCCGGTACACAGGGCCCGTCCGCTGGGGTCGGCCGTGACCAGGAGGTCCAGGGCCAGGTGGTCCTCCAGGACCTCGATGTTGGGCTCGGCGGCTACGGCGGCCAGGAGCGCCGTCTCGATCTCCCTACCCGTGCGGTCGCCGGCGTGGGCGATGCGACGGCGGGAGTGGCCCCCCTCCCGCCCCAGGGAGAGCCGGCCGCCTTCGCCGCGGTCGAAGTCGGCGCCCCACTTCATGAGCTCCCGCACGCGCGACGGCCCTTCCCGCACCAGGACCTCCACGGCCCGGGGGTGACAGAGGCCCGCCCCCGCCACCAGCGTGTCCTGCACGTGCAGCTCGAAGTCGTCGTCCTCCCCCAGCACCGAGGCGATCCCGCCCTTGGCGTAGTTGGTCGACGAGTCCGCCCGCTCCTTCTTGGTGAGGAGCAGCACCTTGGCCCTGGGCGCCAGCTTCAGCGCGAAGGTCAGCCCGGCGATGCCGCTCCCGATGACCAGGACGTCGGCGGCTCGCTCCGTGGTTTGGCTCACGATTTCCCCCGGGTCGGAACGGAGGTGATCAGCGTCTTCAATTCCTCTTCTCCCTCCTCCCACCGAAGCTCCTGCACCAGCACCCGGGTCGGGGCGAGGAGATCCGCCCAGCCCTCGAGCTTCACGGCGTCCTTTTCCGTGACGACCAGCGTACGCGATCCGGCACGGGCGCGCAGCGCCCGGGCGTCGCGCTCCCTGTACCCGTGGTGGTCGGGAAAGGAAACGAGCTCCACCGGTTTCCCGGTGACGGCCCGCACATGGTCCGCGAACGCCTCGGGCCTGGCTACCGCCGCAGCGCACAGCGTCGGTCCCGACGGGCCTTCGGCTTCCCGTCCCTCCAGATCTCGCCACCCACCGGGCACCAGGGCCACCCGGGCGACGACCACGCGAGGGTAGTCGTCGCGTACGCGGGCGGCCAGGGCGGCGGCCTCGGACGCCGACGCGCTCCGTCGGGTCACGACGACGGCGTGGGCCCGGGTCAGGGCGTGGGGCGGCTCCCTGTAGGGTCCCCGGGGCAGGAGGCGACCCGGAAACCGATCCTCCGCCGCCAGAAGCACCAGGTCCACGTCCCGGGCCAGGCGCCGGTGCTGGAAGCCGTCGTCCAGCACGGCCACCTCCGCCCCGGAGGCCCGGGCCCTCCCGGCCGCGGCTACGCGATCCGCGTCGGCCTCGACGGGCACGTCGGGGTTCCAGCGGCGGTGGAGGAGCAGCTCGTCCTCGCCGTAGCCCCGGGCCACCAGGCAGGGCCTGAGGGCGTCGTCGGCCAGCAGGCGCGCCGTCCAGGCGGCCAGGGGGGTCTTGCCGGTGCCGCCCACGGCCAGGTTGCCCACGGACACCACGCGCAGCCCTTCCACCGCGGTGGCTCCGCGCCGGTCGAAGCTTCGGTTCCTTCGCCGCACCGCCACGCCGTACAGCCACTCGAGCGGTGCGGTGAGGACCGAGAGCGCCGCGCCGGAGGTCCCGGCCCGGCCGGCCCACCACCGCCTTATCCACGCGTGGAAGGACGCCCTCATCCCACGTCCTCGGCCAGGCGGGTCTCCAGGGCGTCCAGCGTGTGGCCCAGCTCCCCGGCCATGGCCTCGAGCCCCTCCCGGTCCAGATCCCGGGGGACCGTGACCGGGGCGCCGTACCCGATACGGATGCGAGCCAGGGGCTTGGGCACCAGGAAACCGTCCCAGCTCCTGAAGCGCCACCCCATGGAGCTGCTCACCGCCACGGGGATGATGGGAAGTCCGGTAGTCTGGGCCACGGCGAGGGCACCGGGCTTGAACACCCGGGCCGGGCCCCTGGGCCCGTCGGGCGTCAGGCCCAGGTCCTTCCCCGCGCGGGCGGCCCGGATCAGTCCCTTGAGCCCCTTGGTGGCGCCGCGGGTGCTGGAGCCGCGCACGGTGTCGAAGCCGTTCCGCTCGATGACCCGGGCGATGTACTCGCCGTCGGCGTGCTCGCTCACCAGGACCACGATGCCCTCGTGGCGATGGTAGTGGACGAGCGGGAGGAGATGGCCGTGCCAGAGCACGAAGATCACCGGCTTGCCGGCACGCCGGAAGCGGAGGTAGTGCTCGTCGTCCACCCGCCGGGAGCGCGTCGTTGCGAAGAGGGCCGATACCAGCCCCGTGCCGAGCACGGACGCCGCCTCGAACTTGAGCTCGCTCACCGCCTCGCCTCCAGGAGCTCCGCGGCCAGGTGGGCCACCCGCTCGGAAGCGCCGGGAGTCCCCAACGCGCCCCGGATCCGTGCGAGCGCCTCCTTCTGCCGCGCCCGCTCCGGGGTGTCGTCGACCAGCTCCAGGAGGTGGGTGGCCAGGATGCCGGGGGTGGCGTCCCGTTGGATCAGCTCGGGCACGACCCGGTCTCCCGCCACGAGGTTGGCCAGGGCCACGTGGGGTACCCGTACAAGGCGCTTGGCCAGCCAGAAGGTGAGGGGGTGGGTGCGGTAGGCCATGACGAAGGGCGTGCCTTCCAGGGCCGCCTCCAGCGTGGACGTGCCCGACTTCACCAGGGCCGCCCTGGCATGGCGCAGGAGTCCGCGACCGTCGTCCACCACGGGGATGCCGGCGGATGCAAGCGTCTCGCGCGCCAACGACGACGCCCGGGCCAGGGCCGGCTGTACGTCGATTCGGGCCTGCGCCACGCGGACGGCCGCCTCGGTGAACACCTCCAGGTGGCGGTGGATCTCCTGGTGCCGGGATCCCGGGAGGACGGCCAGGATGGGGCGCTCGGGGTCCAGGTCCCATCGGCGGCAGAAGGCGGCGCGGTCCGCCACGTCGTCCGGGCGCTCCAGAAGGGGATGGCCCACGAAGGTCACCCGGGCGCCGGCGGCTTCCAGCACGTCCACCTCGAAGGGGAGGATCACCGCCACGTGGTCGGCGTACTCCGCCAGCTTGCGCGCCCGGCCGGCCTTCCACGCCCACACCTGGGGCGAGATGTAGTAGAGCACCGGGATGCGGCGCTGGTGGGCAGCCCGGGCGACCCTCAGGTTGAAGCCGGGATAGTCGACCGGGAGCACCAGGTCCACCTCGCCCGAGTCCAGGAGCTCGGTGACGCGCCTCATGAGGCGGCGGAAGAAGCCCAGGTGGCGCACCACCTCCACAAAGCCCATGACGGCCAACTCGTCCAGGCCCGCCATGAGCTCCACCCCTTCGGCCTCCATGCGGGGACCGCCCAGGCCCAGCAGACGGACCTCGGGGGAGCGTGCGCGCAGGGCACGGGCCACGCCAGCGCCGTGGTGATCGCCCGAGGCCTCCCCGGCCAGGATGAGGACCGTGGGGCTCCTGCGGCGGGCTGCGGCACCCACGTCAGGCCTCAGATCCGCCCCTCAGATCCGTCCGAGATACCAGATGAGGGCGAGGACGACGACCAGGAGCACCAGGAGGCGCCCCCGCGACATCCCCTTCCGGACATCGACCCAGTTCTTCTTCCGACTACGCCGGACGCGTATGAGCGACATGGCTCTCGATCCGTTCCTGGATGGCCAGGGCGACGGCCAGGGCGGCCCGGCCGTCTTCTCCACTCACCACCGGACTGCCCTCCCCGAGGACGGCATTCCGGAAGCTCTCGAGCTCTCGTTTGAGGGGTTCGGCTCCGTCCCCCCGGAGGGGAATGCGTTCTACGATCTCGGCCAGGTCGAGCGCGGCGGGCCCCTCCAGCGCCGCGTCCTGGAGCTCCGACAGCCGACGTCGCAGCCGCAGGAACTCCCCCGTTCCGTCGGCCAGGTTCAGGGAGACATACCCCGAAGGCTGAAAGAAGCGCAGCTTCCGCATCCGCTCCAGCGATACCCTGCTGGCGGTGAGGTTGGCCACGGCGCCGTTCTCGAAGGTCAGGCGGGCGTTGGCAATGTCCACGTTGGGCGTGAGCACGGGGACGCCCGACGCCGCCATCTCCATCAGGGGCGTACCCACCAGTCCCATGACCAGGTCCACGTCGTGGATCATGAGGTCCAGCACCACCGCGACGTCGGTGCTCCGGGGCGTGAACGGAGCCATGCGGTGGGACTCCACGAACATGGGGCCGTCCAGGTAGGGCTCCGCGGCGCGGATGGCCTGGTTGAAGCGCTCCACGTGGCCGGTCTGGACGAAGGTGCCGCCATGGCGGCCGGCGGCCAGGATCCGATCCGCCGATTCCAGGGTCGGCGCCAGGGGCTTTTCGACCATGACGGCCTTCCCACGCCTCAGGGCGGCCACGGCCACCTCCTCGTGGGAGGTGGTGGGTACGGCCACCACCAGAGCGTCGCAGGCGTCGAGAAGCCCCTCCAGCTGGTCGTGGGCGGGCACGCCGAGCTTCTCCGACACCTCGGCGCTCCGCTCGGGGCGTGCGTCGTAGATGCCCGCCATGCGCACGCCGTCCAGGGTGGAGAGGATCCGGGCGTGGTGGAAGCCCAGGGAGCCCACGCCTGCCACGCCGATGCGGGGATGATCCGGGGGATTCATGGAACGTCGCAGGCCCTTCTAGAGGGTGATGCCGCGCTCGCTGGCCTTGATGAACTCCAGGAGCTGACGGACTTCGGGGATGGGTGGGGCCTCGGCCTCCGCCCGCGCCACCGCCTGGGACACGTTGAGCTTGGACTGGAAGAGGATCCGGTAGGCCTGCTTGAGCGCCTTGCGCACCTCTTCGGAGAATCCCCGCCGCTCGAGCCCCACCGAGTTCAGGCCGAAGAGCCCCGGCGGGTTGCCCGCCACCCGGCAGTACGGCGGCACGTCCTGGGCGATGCGGGAGCCACCGCCAACGAAGGCGTGGGCGCCGATGCGCACGAACTGGTGGATGGGCGTGATGCCCCCGACGATCACCCAGTCCTCGATGATCACGTGGCCCGCCATGTTCACCGCGTTGGAGAGGATGACGTGGTTGCCCAGCTCGCAGTCGTGGGCCACGTGGGTGTAGGCCATGAGGAGGCAATCGCTTCCCACCACCGTGCGGCCCGTGGCCGCCGTGCCCCGGTTCAGGGTGGCGAACTCCCGGATCACCGTTCGGTCGCCCACCTCCAGGGTCGTATGCTCGCCTTTGAACTTCAGGTCCTGGGGGTCGGTGCCCAGGACGGCGCCGTTGGAGAGGCGGCAGTCCTCTCCCACCGTCGTATCGCGCTCGATGAGCACGCGAGGGCCGATCTCGGTGCCGTCGCCCACGTTGACGCCGGGGCCGACGATGGCCCACGGTCCCACCGACACGCCCTGGCCCAACTCGGCGTCGGGATCCACCAGGGCCGTCGGGTGGATGGTGGTGTCGCCGCGGGTACCCACGGTGGTGTCGCTCATCGGTCCACGATCCTCGCCATGAAGTCGGCTTCTGCGACCAGGTGGCCGTCCACGAATCCCTGGCCTCGCATCTTGCATGTGTGTCGGCGGTACTGGATCATCTCCAGCTCGAAGACCAGCGTATCGCCGGGGGTGACGGGACGGCGCCACTTCACGTTGTCCATGGTCATGAAGTAGACGACCTTCTCGTCGGGGTTCTCCACCTCCTCCATGAGGAGGAGTCCGCCCACCTGGGCCATGGCCTCGATGATGAGGACGCCGGGCATGATGGGGTGGCCCGGGTAGTGTCCCTGGAAGAACGGCTCGTTGATGGTGACGTTCTTGATCCCGACGATGCGCTTGCCGGGCTCGAAGTCGATGATGCGGTCCACCAGGAGCATGGGGAACCTGTGGGGCAGGTACTCCATGATCTTGGCCACGTCCACGATGGCGTCGCGGCCCGCCCGCCGGGCGTGCTCGGCGATGGCGCGGGCCATGGCCACGTTGCCGGCGTGGCTGGGTCGCTCGGTGACCAGGTGGGCGTCCAGGCGGGCCCCCAGGAGGGCCATGTCCCCTACCACGTCGCCCACCTTGTGGCGCAGGAACTCGTCGGGAAAGCGCAGCCCGTCGTTGAGGATCTCGTCTTCGTCCAGCACGACGGTGTTGGTCAGGTTCGCGCCCTGGGCGAGCCCTCGTTCCCGCAGCGCGTCCCAGTCCCGCACGAAGCCGAACGTACGGGCCGGCGCCAGCTCCCCCTCGAAGGCGTCGGCGTCCACCACGAAGGTGCCGAACTGGCGTCCGATGGAGGGGTGGGCGAAGTCGATGGTCCCCGAGATGCGGAGCCCCTCTCCCGGCGTGGCCACATACGACTCGCCCTCGCGGCCGTCGGAGACCACGGGGGCCCGGACGGTGACACGCCGGGCCTCGGCGTCCTGCTCCTCGAAGCCCACGTCCCGAAGCGCCGCCACGTAGTCCCGGAAGGAGCCGTCTCGGATGGGGATCTCGGGACCCGTGAGCTCCACGACCACGTTGTCCACCGACTGGCTGGCCAGCGCCGCCATGAGGTGCTCCACGGTGAGGACCTCGACGCCTTCCAGTCCCAACGTCGTGCCCAGGTCGGTACGCACCACGTGGTCGAGAGTGGCCGGAATCTCGGGCTCCCCGTCCACGTCGGCCCGGCGAAAGCGAACGCCGTGGTCCACTCCCGCGGGGTGGAAGGTCAGGGAGGCGGACTCGCCCGAGTGGACGCCGATGCCGTCCAGCGTGATCTCCTTGGCGACGGTCCGCTGCTTACCAGAGCTCATGCGCGTGGGGGATGAAGGGAAGCGGGCCGGCAGCCCGTTGGCGACCAAAACACTGAAACCTAATCACAACCGCGTCACGGATCTAACTCGAACTGCGTGCGCGGCGCCCGCAGAAGGCGCCTCACGTGTCGTTGCCCGCCGCAATGTCCAGCGCCTCGATGCGGGCCTCCAGCGCCTCGAGGCGCTTCATGAGCCTGGGGATCCGGCCCACGTTGGCCTGTCGCTGCAGATCCTCCCGGTGAGGACGCGCCGGATCACCCGACACCGTGTCGCCCGGGGGCACGTCCCGCATGACCCGTGCCGCCACCGCGATGCGGGCACCGTCCCCGATCTCCAGCGCATTGATGACCCCCGCCTGGCCGCCCATCCACACGCCCTTCCCCACGCGGGTCGAGCCCGCGATCCCCACCATCGCCGCCAGGAGGGAGTGGTCACCGATCTGCACGTTGTGGGCCACCATGACCTGGTTGTCGATCTTGGTGCCGTCTCCCACCCGCGTGTCTCCCACCGATCCCCGGTCCACCGTGCTGTTGGCGCCGATCTCCACATGGCTCCCCAGGACGGCCCGGCCTGCGTGGGGGATCCGGCGGTGGGCACCCTCCTGGAAGACGTACCCGAACCCGTCGGCCCCGACGACCACACCCGAGTGGAGGATGGAGCCGTCGCCCACCACGGTGTCGGGATAGAGAACCACGTGGGCGTGGAGCGTGCATCCCCGTCCCACCCGGGCGTTCCGTCCCACGACGGAATGGGGCCCGACGCGGCTCCCCTCCCCCACCACTGCGCCGTCCTCCACCACGGCGTAGGGGCCGAGCGCCACGTCGTCTTCCAGGGTCACGCCTTGGCCCACCACCGCGGTGGGATGCACGCCGGGCACGTGGGGACGCGCCGGGTGGAAGCGCCCCAGAAGGAGACGCAGCGCCTCGGCCGCGCCGCCGGACAGCACGACCCTGGGGCGCGCCTCGTCCACGTACCGCTCCATCTCCTCGGTGACGAGAAAGGCGCCGGCTCGGGAGTCGGCGGCATACTTGGCGTAGCGCTTGGTGGTGAGGGGCGCGAGCTGGTCGGGGCCGGCGTCGTCCAGTGGCGCCAGGCCCGCGAGGGCGAGGTCCGGGTCGCCCTGGAGACGGCCGCCGACGAGCTCGGCAACGGCGCCCAGGGTGAGCGTGAGGGGTTGGGATGGCATCATGGATCGCTCCGCGTGAAACGACGAAGGCCCACGGGCGCGCTGCCTGCAGCGCCCGCGGGCCTCCGCGAACAAACCCCTTCCGGCGGGATTCCGGGAGGGGAGACTACAGGGTCCCGCCCCCGGGATTCCCGGGGGCCGACGCGTCCTGCGCGGCGAGACGCCGAATGACCTCCTGGGTGAGGTCCAGCGACGGATCGGCCGAGATGATGGAGCCGGCCGCCACGTCGAGGATGAGCGAATAGTTGCCTTCCTCGCGCATCTTCTCGATGACCGCGGTGACCTTGTCCATGACGGGCTGGATGAGCTCCGAGCGACGCTTCTGCGCCTGCTGGTCGAGCTCCTGCATCCGCTGCTGGGCCTCCTGGGCCTTCTGCTGGATCTGCTGCTGGCGGTTCCGCTTGGCCTCGGGAGACAGCGTGAGCTCCTGCTGCTGGAGCTGCTGCTGCATGCGCTGGATCTCCTCCTGGAGCTGCTGCGCTTCCTGGTTGTAGGACGCCATGTCCTTGTCGAACGCGTCCTGGGCTTCCTTGGCGCCCGGGGCGTTGGCCAGGATCTCCTGGGAGTTGATGTAGGCGATCTTCAGCGTCTGCGCCCGTGCACTGCCGGCGGCCAGCGCGAAGACGAGCGCCAGGGCGGCGAACGGGGTGCGTCGCATGGGCTTCTGCTCCTTGGGGGTGTGGCTCGGATTGTACATGCGCCTCCGGCGGGCGGCCTTTGTCACCGCCGCTGACGGCTTCGGTCTGTGTTCGCGTCTATGCTAGTCCGGATTGGCCCGGGATGTTCCCGTGTTCCCGCAACCACACGGGTCCGGGTACAGCCAGGCAATATCGGGAAGTGCCCCGCCCAAGTACAGGGCTCAGGGGACGTGCGCCATCAGTAGCCGGGACCCATCCGGAAGTGGAGCTGCCACCCGGGCGTCGTCTTGTCGAAGCCATAGGCGTAGTCCAGCCCGATGGGACCGAAGGGGGTCACGAGCTGGAGCCCGAAGCCCGCCCCGCGGAACAGCTTCGTCGGGTCGATCTCCCACGGATCCCGCCACACATTGCCGGCGTCGTAGAACGCCGAGATGGAGATCTGGTCGTTCAGGCGCAGGGCGTATTCGGCGGAGAGGGAGAAGAAGGCATTGCCGAGACGGTCGATGTCGTAGATCCCCCTTGCGTTCTGGGGATAGTAGCCCAGCGGGGTGATGGTGGTCTCGTCGTATCCCCGCAGGTTCTGACCGAACTGCACGCCACCCATCCAGAAGCGGTCGAACGGGAACGCCGCCGCGTCGCCGAAGATGGCGCCGCTCTTGAGCGACAGGCCCAGAGCGAAGCGGATGGGCCGCCCGCCGGCCCCACTCCCGCCGATCTGGGCCACGGGCACCCACCAGGTCCCCTCCATCATGACCTTGGTGAATTTGCCGTCCCCGCCCAGGAGCCCGCCGTTGGCCTCCACGTTGATGCTCTGCTTCGAGCCCACCGTGGGGAAGAGAGGATGGTCGAGCGTGGCCCGGGTGATGCCCACGGAGAGCGTGCTCTGGACGCCCGGTGGACGGCCGAACAGCGAGGTGTCGTCCACGCCCTGGAACTGCTCGTACTTGGTCCGGGAGATGCTATATCCCACGAAGAGGCGCGTGGACAGCGAGCCAGGCCAGGGAACGCCGAAGCGCACGCTGGTGCCCAGCCGCTTGCGGCGCCCCGTGGAGAACTGGAAGAAGCGGTCCCGGGAGTTGAAGAGGGAGATGGACCCAGAGATCCGGCTCTGGAACAGCGCCGGATCGGAGTACGTCAGCTCGAAGCTGTTCAGGTAGCGCCCGAAGTCCCAGCGGATCGAACCCGACTTGGCCTGGCCGAACAGGTTGGGCTGCTCATAGCCGAGGAAGCCCGACAGGCCCACGCCGCCGCCCACCGAGGTGCCGAAGTTGATTGAGCCGGTCTGCTTCTCCTTCACGTGGAACGTGATGTCCACATCGCCGTTGTCGAGCGGCTGGATGTCCGGCACCGGCATGGGGGACTCGAAGAAGCCCAGCGACGAGATGCTCTGGTAGCTGCGCA
>JASFRY010000071.1:0-11957 GCA_050114675.1 Gemmatimonadota bacterium
GCCGAGCAGGGCCCTGCTCGAGGAACATCTGGAAGAGGGTCCGAAGGATCTCCGGGTCTCCCCCCACGTTGTGCAGCGCTGCGCTCCGGTCGATCGTGCCCGTGTTCATGCTCCACCATGGGGAAGGGTGCCCCGGCTCCGGGGTGCTGCATACTTTCCATCGCGGCCCCCGTCGTCAAACCCTGGGGCCCACGCACCGGCGACTTCCCCCCGGCGGATCCGGGCTTGCCCGTGCCCGGAGCCTCCTCGGACCGTACCTTCGTGCGCCATGCCGATTCGAATGTGCCGTAGCGCAAGGACCGCCCTCTGGCTGTGCGTCGTCGTCACGGCCTGCTCGTCCGCCGGGGAGCGCGTCTCGGATGCGTCTCCGGATCCGCTCGCGACACTGTCGTCCGACAGCGTCGTGATCATGGAGGGCCTCCGGTTCCTGTCCTCCGACTCCCTCGAGGGCCGGGCCACGGGGAGCGAGGGTGCCGCCGAGGCGAGACGCTACCTCGCCCGTATGCTGGAGGACGCCGGCGCACGTCCCCTGGGACCGGGCTTCGAGCATCCCTTCACCTGGACCCGTGGGGGAGACACGATCCCCCGCGCCGGCGTGAACCTGGTCGGGAGGTTGGAGGGATCCACCTTCCCGGAGCGCTACATCGTGGTGTCGGCCCACTACGACCACCTCGGCGTGCGGGACGGCGAGGTCTACAACGGGGCCGACGACGACGCCTCCGGCTCCATGGGGCTGGTGGCGCTGGCGCGCGCGGCGCGAAGCGTGCAGCTGCGCCACTCCCTCCTCTTCGTGGCGTTCGACGCCGAGGAGGACGGCCTCAGGGGATCCCGGGCCTTCGTCGCCGACCCGCCGGTGCCCCTGGATTCCATCGTCCTGGACCTGAACATGGACATGGTCGCCCGCACCAACGGCGTGCTGTGGGCAGGCGGGAGCCACCAGACCCCCGCCCTCCGCCCCATCCTGGAGGGCGTGGCCTCCCGGGCCCCCCTGGACCTGCGGCTGGGCCACGACGCGCCCGGCGCGCCCGAAGGCGACGACTGGACCAACAGCTCGGACCACGGCCCCTTCAATGCCGTGGGCATTCCCTACGTCTACCTGGGCGTGGAGGACCACCCGGACTACCACCGCCCCACCGACGACTTCGACCGGGTGGTTCCCGGCGACTACATGAACGCCCTGCGCACGGCCCTCATGACGCTCCTGGCCCTGGACCGGGCCCTTCCCCTCCCCCCCGACGCCACGAGCACGCCATGACCCGGTCGCGCCGCTTCCATCTCCCCCATCCTCTCGTCCTCCTCTCCGGGTGCGTCCTGCTGGCGGCGGCGGCCAGCTACGTTCTCCCGGCCGGGTCCTATGACCGGCGCGTGGACGAGGCGACGGGCCGGACCGTGGTGGTGGCGGGAACGTACCACGCGGTCGAGCGGAGCCCCGTGAACCTCTTCCGCGCCGTGGTCGCGCTGCCCCGGGGCATGGCCGACGCCGGCGACGTGGTGTTCCTGGTCTTCCTGGTGGGGGGCGCCTTCACCGTCGTGGACGAGACCGGGACGCTGAAGCGGGGCGTGGGGTGGCTGGTCCGGGTCCTGCGGGGACGGGACCTCATGGTGATCCCGGTGATCTCCCTCTTCTTCGCCCTGGGCGGCGTGGTGGAGAACATGCAGGAGGAGATCATCGCGCTGGTCCCCGTTCTCCTCGTCCTCACCACGCGGCTGGGTTTCTCACCCCTGGTGGCCGTGGCCATGTGTGCCGGGCCGGCTTTCGTGGGCTCCGCCTTCAGTCCGGTGAACCCCTTCCAGGTCCAGATCGCCCAGAAGCTCGCCGAGCTCCCGCTGCTGTCGGGTGCCGCCTTCCGTTCCGTCTTCCTGGTCCTGGCCCTGGTGCTGTGGGTCGGGATGACCATGCGCTACGCGGCGCGGACCCGGAAGGACGCCCGGGAGGTGGCCGCCCACGAGGAAGACCCCATGACCGGCGCCGACTGGCTCATCATGGCCCTGGTGGTGCTCACCTTCGGCGTGGTGGTGCTGGGCATCAAGGACTGGGGATGGGGCTTCGACGAGCTGTCGGCCGCGTTCTTCATCATGGGCGTGGTGGTGGGCGGGCTGGCCGGACTGGGCGTGGGCGGGACCGCCGACGCCTACGTGAAGGGCTTCCGTTCCATGGCCTACGCCGCCCTACTCATCGGCTTCGCCCGGGCCATCTACGTGGTGCTCCAGGACGGTCGCATCGTGGACACCATCGTCCATGGGCTCTTCACGCCGCTGGAGGGCTTGCCCGTGCTTGCTTCGGCGCTGGGGATGGTGGCGGCACAGACCGCCATCCACGTGCCCGTGCCCAGCGTGAGCGGCCAGGCCGTGCTCACCATGCCGGTGCTGGTCCCCCTCTCCGACCTCCTGGGCATGTCCCGTCAGGTCACGGTGCTGGCCTACCAGTACGGCGCCGGGCTGTGCGACCTGATCACGCCTACCAACGGGGCGCTCATGGCCATCCTGGGCGTGGCGGGGGTGCGGTTCGAGGAGTGGATCCGGTTCACCGTACCGCTCTACCTGGGGCTGGTGGCGCTGGGCGCCGTCTCCATCGCCGTGGGCCTGGCCCTGGGGATCTGAGCCGCCGTGGCCGCCCCTCCGCCTCCTCCCGGGTCGGGACGCCGCTTCCTTCGCGGACCGCCGGACGACCCCGACGACCGCAGCGTCGAGTACGCGGACTGGGACGACCACCCGGCCCCCCGACCGCCCGAGCCCGACACCGGCCTCCACCGCAACGTCTGGGTCGCGAGCGTCACCAGCTTCCTCACCGACGTCTCCAGCGAGATGCTGCAGAACGTCCTTCCCCTCTTCCTGGCCAACGTCCTGGGCGTGCGCACGTGGGCGGTGGGCGTGGTGGAGGGCCTGGCCGAGTCCACCGCCAGCCTCCTGAAGCTGTGGTCGGGCTGGCTCTCGGACCGGCTGGGCGCCCGCAAGTGGCTCGCCGTTTCCGGCTACGGCATCTCGGCCTCGTCCAAGCCCTTCTACCTGGTGGCGGCGAGCTGGCCCGTGGTGGCGGCCATCCGGTGGGCGGACCGGGTGGGCAAGGGCGTGCGCACGGCGCCCCGGGACGCGCTCCTCGCGGACTCGGTCAACCGGTCGCGCAGGGGGCTGGCCTTCGGCATCCATCGGGCTTCCGACACGGCCGGGGCCGTGGTGGGCATCGCCGCCAGCCTGGCCATCGTCCACGCCGCCCAGGGGGGCGCCCTCCTCCTGGAGCACGGCACCTTCCACCACCTGGTGCTATGGAGCCTCCTCCCCGCCTTCCTCGCCGTGCTCACGCTGGCCATGGGCGCCAAGGACGTTCCGGTGAAGGGAGGGGAGCGCCGGGGGCCGAAGGTCACGTTGCGGGGGATGAGCCGGAGCTTCCGGGGCTTCGTGCTGGCGTCGGCCATCTTCCAGATCGGGAACTCGTCCGACGCCTTCCTCATCCTCCGTGCCCAGGAGCGGGGCCTGGGCGTCCTCGGCCTCCTGTGGATGCTCCTCCTCTTCAACGTGGTGTACACGGCAGTGTCGGCCCCCGCGGGCTCGCTGGCGGACCGGGTTCCCCGGAAGTGGGTGGTCCTGGGCGCATGGTGCGTCTACGCCCTGGTCTACCTGGGCTTCGCGCTGGCCCGCACCACCACTCACGTCGTAGTGCTCTTCGCCGTCTACGGCGTGTACATGGGGGCGGTGGCCGGCGCCTCCAAAGCCCTGGTGGCAGATCTCGTGGAACCGGAGCGCCGGGGCACGGCCTATGGCACCTACCATGCGGTCATCGGGCTCATGAGCCTCCCGGCGTCGCTCCTGGCCGGCCTGCTCTGGCAGGGCTTCGCCGGATGGGCCGGCCTCGGCCCCGCAGCGCCTTTCGCCTTCGGAGCCGCTGCCGCGGGCGTGGCGTCGCTGGTGCTCCTGGCCACCGTACCCTCTCGAGGATCGGCGTAGCGGAGCGGCGTGCCCCCCCGGGAACACGCGAGCCCGGGAAACGGTATGATTCAATATCGGTATTCCTTCATACCGTTTATCCCACACAGCCGCGTACCCACCCATGACCGACTCCGGCCCGAACGTCCTGCGCTTCCTCCCGCTCAAGACGGCCTGGTTCCACATCCTCCTGGCCCTGTCCGACGGCGCACGCCACGGATTCGCCATCCGCGAGGCCGTGGAGACCCGGACCGACGGAAGCGTGAAGCTGTGGCCTGCGACGCTGTACGGCTCCATCCGCGAGCTGTCGGATGGCGGGCTCATCGAGGCGCTGGAGGGTGAGGACGACCCGGACGACGACCAGCGACGGCGCTACTACCGGCTGACCCGGCTGGGCCGGGAGGTCCTGCGGGCCGAGGCGGATCGTCTCCAGGCCCTGGTGGACGCCGCCCGGGCCGGTGCCATCGAGGGACGCGCCTGACATGGACGGCCGCCCCCTGTCGGTGCGCCTGGGACTGCGCCTGTTCGCATGGGCGGCCAGGCTCCTCCCGGGAGCGTTCAAGGCCCGGTACATGGACGACGCGCGGCGCGACCTGGACGACGCGCTCCGGGGGCGCCACGAAGCGGGCGGCGCGCCAGCGGCGCTGTGGGCGGGCGCCGTGGCGGTGTGGGACGTGGCACGGAGGATTCCGGTGGAATGGTGGGCGGCCCTGACGGGCCGCCGGGATGACGGGCACGGCCCCGCATCGGGGCCCGGACGGGGAGGGTGGACCATGAGCTGGACAAGTGACATCAAGGTGGCGGTGCGCACGCTGAAGAGGCGGCCCCTGTACACGGTGGCGGCGGTGACCACCCTGGCCCTGGGGATCGGCGCCAACGCAGCCATCTTCAGCGTGGTCAACGGGATTCTCCTCCGGCCGCTCCCCTACCCCGACGCGGACCGCATCGTCGCCGTCCGGCATCACGCCCCAGGGCTGAACCTCCCCACACTGGAGAACTCGCCGGGAACCCTGCGCCTGTACCGGGAGGATGCGCCCTTCTTCCAGTCCCTGGCCGCCTACGATCAGGGGCAGGCCAACCTGGTGGGAGGCGAGGCGCCCGAGCGGGTGTCGCTGGTGTCGGTGACGCCGCAGCTCTTCGACGTCCTGGGGGTCCAGCCGGCCCTGGGACGTCCCTTCGGACCCGCGGACGCCGCCCGGGACGCCCCCCCGGTGATCATCCTCACCAACGCGGCGTGGGTGTCCCGCTTCGGGCGCGCCCCCGACGTCCTGGGGCGCACCATCGAGCTGGACGGGGTGCCCACGGAGATCGTGGGCGTCATGCCCCCGGGCTTCGCCTTCCCCAACGAGAAGCCGGCGGGCCTGGTGCCCCTGTACGTGGATCCCAACGGACCCTTCGGGACCTTCGGCACCGCCGGCGTGGCCCGCCTGGCGCCCGGCGTCACCCTGGCCCAGGCCCAGGCCCGCGCCAACGACCTCCAATCCCGTCTTCCCGAGCTCTTCGACGTGGAGCAGGACTTCCTGGACAAGGCCGGGTGGAACGTGACGGTGGAGCGACTCCAGGACCGCATCGTCGGAGAGGACGTGGCGTCCACGCTGTGGATCGTGCTGGGCACCGTCGGCTTCGTGCTGCTCATCGCGTGCGCCAACGTGGCCAACCTCTTCCTGGTGCGGGCCGAGTCCAGGCAGAAGGAGCTGGCCATCCGCTCAGCCATGGGTGCGGGCTCCGGACGCATCGCCGGGGTGTTCCTCTCCGAGGCCCTGCTCCTGGGCCTGGCCGGTGGCGCGGTGGGGCTCCTCCTGGCCTGGGGCGGCGTCTCGGCCCTGGTCGCACGGGGCCCCGCGGCCCTGCCCCGGCTCCACGAGATCTCGGTGGACGGCGCCACGCTGGCGTTCTCGGCCGTGATCTCGGTCCTGGCCAGTCTCGCCTTCGGCGCCATTCCCCTGGCCCGCTACACCGGCCGCGGTCTGGCGCGGGTGCTTCGGGACGGAGGCCGGGCGTCCACCGACGGACGGGAGCGTCACCGCACCCGGTCGGTGCTGGTGGCCGCCCAACTCGCCCTGGCCCTGGTGCTCCTGGTGGGCTCGGGGCTCATGCTGCGCAGCTTCGACCAGCTCCGCCGGGTGGACCCCGGGTTCGATCCCACCCACGTCCTCACCGTGGGGCTGAGCCTGGGTGAGCACGTGCCCAACCCGGAGGCGGCACGCTTCTACGGCCAGGTCGCCGACGAGGTGCGCGCGCTCCCCGGCGTGGCCAGCGTGGGCCTGACGCAGCGCATCCCCCTGGGCGAAGGCAGCAGCAACGGCGGGTCGTTCCGCATCGAGGCCAAGCCCCGGGACGAGAGCGAGCTTCCGCCCGTGGCCATGTACAAGGCCGTAGACGAGGCGTACCTCCAGACCCTGGACATTCCCATCCTCCAAGGCCGAGGCATCGCCCGGTCCGACTGGGAGGGTGGACCGCCCGTGGCCGTGGTCAACAAGGCGTTCGAAGACCGGTACCTGGACGGCCACGCCCTGGGCCAGGCCATCAGGTGGGACTCGTCCGCGGCGTGGGCCCGCGTGGTGGGGGTGGTGGGTGACGTGCGGGAGCAGGGGCTGCGGGAGCCGGTGCAGCCTTGGGCGTATCTGCCCCTGGTGGAGGGGGACTGGGGCTATCCCAACCTGGACCGCATCTATCTCATGATCCGCGGGTCGGGCACGGCGCCCCTCTCGGTGGCGTCCGTCCGCCGGATCGTGACCCGCCTCAACCCGTCGGTCCCGGTCACCACAGTACACACCATGGACGAGGTCATGTCCCGGGCGGTGGCCCAGACCACGTTCACCATGGTGCTCCTGGGCATCGCCGCCGGCGTGGCGCTCTTCCTGGGCGCCATCGGCCTCTTCGGCGTCATCTCGTACGTGGTGAGCCAGCGGACCCGGGAGATCGGGGTGCGCGTGGCCCTGGGCGCCCGGCGCGACGACATCCGTCACCTGGTCTTCCGGCAGGGCGCCGGTGTGGCGGTGGCCGGGGTGCTCATCGGCATGGTGGCCGCCTTCGGACTGAGCCGGCTCCTGGGTGCCGTCCTCTTCCAGGTCTCCACCACCGACCCGCTGACCTTCCTGGGTGCGCCGGTGATCCTCGGAGGGGTGGCGGCGCTCGCCACATGGCTGCCGGCACGCAGGGCCGCGAAAGTGGATCCCCTGGAGGCATTGAGGTCGGAGTAGCGAGCCGTCACCTTCCGGAGCCGTCAACCGAGCCCCGGAGCGTCTCGTGGACACCATTCCCGTCATCGCCGCCGTGATTCGCCGCGGTGACCGCTTCCTCCTGGGCCGCCGACCGGACGACAAGCGTCACGGGGGCCTCTGGGAGTTCCCCGGCGGTAAGGTGCACGAGGGTGAGGCCCTTCTCACCGCCGCGGACAGGGAGCTGAAGGAAGAGCTCTCCATGCGCGCCGTGTCCGCCGGAGCGGTGCTCTTCAGCGCCTCCGACGGTGCGTCGCCCTTCGTGATCCACTTCGTGGAGGTCGAGGTGGAGGGCGAGCCGCAAGCGCTGGAGCACTCCGAGGTGGGATGGTTCGCACCCGAGGAGCTGGTGGCGCTGGAGCTCGCCCCTGCCGACGCCCGCTTCGTGCGGCAGCTCCTGGACGCCGGCCCCGGAGACATGGAGGGCTGAGCTCCCGAACCGCCGGTGCGCCGCGTGCGGCCGGCGCTCCGCCGTCCGGGATCCGTCAGTCGTCGGCGGGCGGCGGGGTGACCCGTCCCTTCCCTTCCACGATGGCCCTCAGGTCCTTGCGTCGCGCCTTGGGGATCTCGTTCCTGGCCCCGTCGGGCGTGGCCACGCCCCGCCCCACCACGGCCCCGCGGTAGCGAAGGGCCAGGAGCCCGTGGAGCATCTCCTCCCGGGGCACGGGTTTGCCGGCGCAGGCCACGAGCACCTCTGCATCGTCCAGGTCGACCGTGTTGGCGGTGATGGCTCCGCCGAGCCACTGGAGGAGGTCGTTGGTGGGACGGGGCCGGCCCAGGGTGTCGAACTCCATGGCGCGAAAGCCGGTGGAAATGACCCGCCATCCGCCCTCGGCCCAGGCGGGGACCGGCCATGCGTCGAGACCGTGAAGCCACAAGCGCCCGCCGCGGGCCATCCACGACCGTCCACGGAAGACGTCGGGCGACACGCCGAAGTGCTCCAGCGCCTCCAGGGCCCGTGGCACGAGCGCCCGCGCGCGCTCGGGGCCCATGTCGTCGTCGGGGAAGACGGGCGGCACCGGCGACCACGCGTCGACATCTCCGGGTGACGTCCCGTCCACCGCGTCCTCGAGCTTCCGCAGCCTCGCCAGGAAGAGCCCTCCCGAGTCCAGGTGGTGGGGGTAGATGCGCGCCGCACCCTCCAGGCGGGGGTCGTACCGGTTCCCGTCGAAGGCGGTGAGGCCCGGGGAGTGCTGCACGGGCAGCTCAAGCGGCTCCAACGCCACCGGCTCGTCCCGGAGCACCCGGCTCACCACCGCCTCGTTCTCTTCAGGGGCGAAGGTGCACGTGACGTAGAGCACCGTGCCGCCGGGACGCGTGACCCTGACAGCCTTGCGGAGCAGGGCCTCCTGAGCGGAGGTCACGTACCCCAGGAACGAGCGGGACTGGCGGGGGGGCCGGCCGCCGCGTCGGCGGAGCGTGCCCTCGCCGGAGCATGGCGCGTCCACCAGCACCCGGTCGAACCGCGCCTCCTCGGGGAAGTCCCGGCCGTCGCCGGCCACCACCAGGATGTTGGGGTGGCCCAGGCGGTACACGTTGCCCAGGAGCCCGCGGATGCGGCCCTCGCTCACTTCGGACGCCACGAGGGCTCCCCGGTCCCCCATGAGGTCGGCGGTGTGGGTGGTCTTCCCGCCGGGCGCCGAGCAGAGGTCGAGGACGTGCTCCCCCGGCACCGGTCCCAGGGCCGGAGCCGCCACCCCCGTGGACGCCTGCTGCACGTAGATGAGACCCAGCCAGTGCTCCAGCGTGAATGACACGGGACGGGGTCCCTCCTCCACCTGGAAGAACGCCGGCATGCCGTCCATCGGGCGAAGGCGGTATCCCTGGGCCTCCAGGCGCTCGGCCAGCACCTCGGGCGCCATGCGCCCCGTGCGCACGCGCACCACGGTGGGCTCGGGACGCTCGGATGCGTCCAGGAAGCGCGCCCAATCCGGGATGATGGAACGGTACCGGTCCAGGCTCACCGCACGCTCCCGGGGAGGCGCGGACCGGCGACGGCGGCCGGAGGGCTCAGAACGGGAGGAGACCGGGATCCTCCTCGTCCTCCTCACGCACCAGCGTCAGGATGGCGGCCTGGGGCACCACCAGGTAGCGGTTCCCCTCGAAGGTGATCTCCACGGCTGCCTTCCGGAAGAAGATGGCGTAGTCGCCGATGCGTGCCTGGAGGGGCACGTAGCGGGGCTCGGCGGCGTGGATCTTCCACGGCTCGTCGTCGAGCTCGGTGGGTGCGGAAACGGCGGTACCCGGCCCCGTGGCCACCACCGTGCCCCCCTGGACGGCCTGCTTGTCCACCGCCGTGGCGGGGAGGTAGAGGCCGACCTTGGAGCGCTCCTCTCCCTCCTCGGGCGCGACGAGCACCCTGTCGCCAACCACGATGAGGCGTTTCTTGGAATCGGACATGGCGCGACCTCGCCCTCATGGCGTCGGGTTGACGAACGTTTGCCGGGCTCCGGACCCCGGAGCCCTAAGATCGATGGAGCGTGGCCGTCCCTACAAGGGGCGACGGGGCGTCGACGTCCGCGCCCGGAGGCGCACGTCCTCCCGGCCCGGCGGATGCCGCACCCGTCGCCGGGGGCCGAGACCGCGCCGCTCAGCCGTCCCGGGCCATCTCCACGAGCCGGTTCACCGTGCGCCAGCTCCGCACCGTGACGGGCGTGCCCATGGCCCGGTCGAGCCACGCGGTGGTGAGCTTGCTCCTGCCCACCCCGTCGGGGTAGTGGAGGAAGACATGGGCCCCCGCGACCCGGAGCTCCTCCCGACCCGCGGGCTGGTCGGGAATGGCCGCCAGCACGTCGGGTTCAGGTGCCCGGGCCATGAAGCCCACGTGGAGCCGGGACGGATCCGCGTCTCCGCCTTCGAGGAAGGGGTTGCTCGCCACCACCCCCTCCAGGTCGTCGACCCTCTTCAGGATGACGGGAACGTCCAGGTCGAACCGCCGGCGCAGCCCTGCTTCCAGCTCGGGAGCCAGGACATTCGCGGATCCCGACGCACGGAAGACCACGTTGCCGCTCTGGATGTAGGTGGCCGGGTCCTCCCACCCCAGCGATGCGCACAGGGCACGCAGCTCCGCCATGGCGACCTTGTTGTGGCCGCCGACGTTCACGCCGCGAAGCAGGGCGATCCAGGTCCTCACCCGCTGCTCTCGACCTGGTAGAAGGGAAGCGTCATCTCCCGGGGAATGCGGCGCGGCCTGTGCGTCCGCGCGTCCAGGGCGCACCACACCGTTCGCGCCCGACACAGCACCTCGTCGTCGGAGGCCCTGCGGATCTCGGTGCGCCGGTCCGAGCGCACGCCCTTCCACTCCTCCACCCACGTGCGGGCCACCACACGGTCCCCGGCCACGGCGGGCTTCAGGTAGTCCACCTCGTGGCGCAGCACCACCCACACCGTGCTCTCCCGGTCCTCCAGGCGTGCGGCGGCGTCCCAGTGGGCGCGAGCCACGTCACCCACCCAGCGCACGTACACCAGGTTGTTGACGTGGCCCAACCCGTCGATGTCCTCGTCGCGGACCGGGAAGGTCCGCTCGTATGCCATGGGCTCCATCCAGAAAGCCTACCGGGTGGCGGGCGGCGGGTCGAGGGCGGCTCGATCCGCACCTTTCTCTCCGTCCCGGCGCCCTCCATGGCCCGTCGGCCGTCCACCCCGTATTGTCCCCCCCGTCCCCGACCTCTCCACCGAACACGAGCAACCATGCGTATCAGGTCCCGTCTGCGCTCCGTCCTGGCCGTGACCGTGGTCACGGCGTTCGTCCCGTCCCTCGCCCACGCCCAGAGCGTGCTTCAGACCTCCCGCTCCCACGACGGAGCGGTGGCCGCGGCGCAACCGCTGGCCACGGAGGCCGGCGTCCGCATGCTGGAGCAGGGGGGCAACGCCGCCGACGCCGCCGTGGCGGCGGCCTTCGCCATCGCCGTGGTGGAGCCCACCATGAACAGCATCGGGGGACGGAATCAGATCCTGATCCGCCTCCCCGACGGCACCATCCGCGGCATCGACGGCACGACCCAAGCCCCTGCCGACTACGATCCCGACACGGCGCCCCAGGGCCGCTACGGCTACCCGGTCATCGGCGTGCCGGGCGCCGCGGCGGGTCTCCTGCGCCTCCACCGGGAGTACGGATCCCTTCCCCTCTCCACGGTGCTGGCCCCGGCCATCGACTACGCCGAGAACGGCTACCGCGTCCTGCCCGCCGAGGCGGCGCGAGAGGCCGCCAACGCCGACCATTCCGCCGAGTTCCCAGGCACCCGGGCCATCTACCTGAAGCCCGACGGAACGCCGCGCCACGCCGGCGACATGCTGATGCAGAAGGACTACGCCAACACCTTGAGGATCATCGCCAAGGGAGGCCACGACGCCTTCTACAAGGGAGAGATCGCCCAGAAGATCGCCGCCGACATGAAGGCCCACGGCGGCGCCGTGACGCTGAAGTCGCTGGAGGACTACCGGGCCGAGGACGGGACCATCGTCCGGGGCAGCTACCGCGGCTACGACATCGTGGGCATGGACGTTCCCTCGGCGGGCGTCCTGGTGATCCAGGCGCTCCAGATCATGGAGAACTTCGATCCCCACGCCATGAGCGAGGCCCAGTGGGCGGCCGTGAAGGGCCAGGCGCTGGGCATCGCGTCCCGTGAGCTCCGCGGTCTGGGCTCCGACACCGCCCGGGCCCGGGCCACCTCCAAGGCGTGGGCCGCGCGGATGGCGGCCACCCTGAAGGCTCCGGACGGAGCGCGGGTGGGGATGTCGGGCTCCGGCGACCCGGAAGCCGTCGGCCCGGGCACCGCGACAGGCGGTCCCCCCCCCCCCCACCCCCCCCACCCC